>NZ_JAAORA010000004.1:0-112848 GCF_011601315.1 Candidatus Chlorobium masyuteum
TCTGTAACGCTCACGACCATAGCTTTTGACTACAGCCGCTTACAGTGGTTTGCAATCTGCTCCTGCAAGCCGATTGCGAGGGGCCTACCCTCATCTCTCGCGCCGCTTATCTGCGGCACACGGACGTTGTTGAATAGCGATAATATAAGGAGCTGAAACGCACACAGGGATGAAAAGAGATGCAGCGGAGGCTTTGTATTTGCTTACAATATTTCGCCCCACGGGGCTTAGCTGATGAGATTTTTAATGCTGAATTGACGAGAGAAAAGAGGGAATTGCTTTCTATCCTTCATGGCCTTGCTCACGAAAGTCAGAGCATCATGACTGTAATGATTTCAGCGTCACATCCGGAGCTGCCGATACGATTTTGAGCAGTGCTGCAGCCGGGCCGGTTGGATTTTGACGATGCCGTTCCCAGTTTTGAAGTGTCCTGATACTGACGCGCATCATCAAGGCAAAATCACGTTGTGACAAGCCGCTGCCTGGGTGACTACTAATTTCCGAAATTGGTGGGTTTTTAATTTCCGACTACATAAGAGTCAGTTGCTCTGCCATTGAGCCACGAGTTCAACGCGTTTATTTTGCTGGTGCCAAAGGATCACCCGGCAACACAATCATATATCGCTCACGAGTCAGGTCAACATCTGTCCATGGTAAAAAATGTACTTTGAAGATATCACGAAAAATAGTTTAGATTAAAGCATTATAGCATGGAAGCCGTTTTATCATGATACTGTCATTCAAAAACAAGGCAACAGAAGATATCTTCAACGGAAAGGGCACAAAAGCCGCTCTGAAATTGTGTCCTGTTTCATTATGGCGGCATGCCTCACGGAAACTCGATCAGCTTGATTCTGTTGCTGCTCTGGTAGAGTTGCGTATTCCGCCGGGAAATCATCTGGAAGCATTGTCAGGAGAAAGAAACGGTCAATACAGCATTCGCATAAACCGGCAGTATCGAATTTGTTTTTCGTGGTCAGCTTCCGGTCCTAAAAACATTGAAATAGTTGATTATCATTAAAAGCCATAACAAGAACATGATACGCATACCGACACATAGATCACCTACACATCCCGGAGAGATGCTGCTGGAGGAGTTTTTAACCCCTATGGCAATCAGCCAGCGGCAGTTGGCCGATGCCATTCTTGTTCCCTACCAGCGAATCAATGAAATTATAAACGGCAGGCGCGGAGTAACCCCCTCAACGGCACTGCGTCTGGCACTGTTTTTCGGAAACTCGGCTGATTTCTGGATGAACCTTCAGCAGCGCTGGGACCTGTATCATTCCCGCAAAGCAGAGGATAAAATCCTGAAAATGATCAAACCGGCTGTCATCAAACCGGCATAACGTTGGAGTCAGAAGAGAGTGGACGTAGTGGACGAAGATATGGTGGACGGTAGTGGACACAAGTGGACAAACTGAAGAAGCAAGAATAGTCGGTGTCTGGATTTACAGGCTCTCTTCCATGAGCAATTCCCTTGGCAGTCAAAACACCCTTAGAGCATCATGACTGTAATGATTTCAGCGCCACATCCGGAGCTGCCGATACAATTTTGAGCAATGCTGCAGCCGGGCCGGTTGGATTGTGACGATGCCGTTCCCAGTTTTGAAGTGTCCTGATACTGACGCGCATCATCAGGGCAAAATCACGTTGTGACAAGCCGGTTTTCTCCCGGACAGATTTTACATCCGGTAAGGTTATGGTAAACTGCCGCGAAGCCTCGGCCTTGCAATCAGAAATATCCATGGCCTCCTGCAAAGTTTGCACCAGATCATCAAATAAACTCTTTTCCATATATCTACAGCTCCTTCACAAATTCTCGCAAAATTCCGATTTCCCTGTCAATTACGGTATGGCATTAACAACGACAGCCAGCCATATCGCTTTCAGATTCTGCATGACGGAACATACTCGGGGACGTTCACAACTGCGTAAACAAAAGTGTCTCAAAAAAACTTAAGGCGTGAAGAGGGATGCGTCGGGGGAGCTTGGACGGGAAGATTTTGACGGAACATACTTCGGGGACGCTCTCGACTAACTCTACAAACGATGCAAAAGCCAAATTACGGGACGGTATTCATAACGAGTAGTTTTCATGCCACAGCAAGCCTGAGGAGAGATGCCTCCTTGAAGAGATTTTGAATTCTGGATGCTGGATGCCGGATGCTGGATGCTGGATGCTGGATGCCGGATGCTGGATGCCGGATGCTGGATGCCGGATTGAATCACGGTTTCATTGTTTGGCCCGCTTTTTCACTTTTGCTTCTATTGCTTTCAATTTATGGTCATCAGCCAATGCCTCATCATCAGCTTCTTTTGAAAGTCGATACTGATGATATCGCTCATACTCTTCCAATGCCAAAGCGTCGGCAACTTCCCGAGTAACCGTCCCTGCATCGTGCAGAATATCCCATTCATTGAATTTCAGAAACGCATCGAGTTTTTCGCGCCAGTCAAGCATGAATACCTGCCGGTGACGAGTTGCCTGCTCTTCAGCATAATCGAGATACATGGTAACAATCCTGTTCAGGCGTTCCATCTCCTCGCTGTTGAGATAATTTTTGGCAATAGTAACATCGATTTTTCTGACGTTCTCACCTTTCCAGGAAGTCAATCCCATGTTAGCTTTGGAGGCATCTGCCCGTTCTGCAATGAGCTCCGGAGCGGTTTTACCCGAAACAGCAAAATGGAGCTTGTTCTGAACAATTTGAAAGAAATCAAGTGTCTCTTCAGATTTTGGATCGTAGTCTATTGCCAGTTTGTAGATATCCCTGATTTTCTGGTAGAAGCGCTTTTCACTGGTACGGATATCACGTATCCGTTCAAGCAGCTCATCAAAATAATCGGAACCAATGTTGGCACCAGACTTCAGCCTGTCGTCATCCATGGTGAACCCTTTCACCAGATACTCGTTCAATCGCTGCGTTGCCCACTTGCGAAACTGGGTCCCACGAGACGAGCGCACCCGGTAGCCAACGGCAATGATTGCTTCAAGATTATAACTGCTAATCTGATAGGTTTTCCCGTCAGTGGCAGTTGTCAAGTAATCCTTGACAACTGAACCTTCATCCAGTTCGCCTTCTTTAAAAACGTTTTTAAGATGCAGACTGACATTCTGCTTTGTGGTCTGAAACAGCTCTGCCATAGCTGCCTGGCTTAGCCAAACGGTTTCGTTTTCCAGACGAACTTCAATCGTTGCGTTTCCATCGCTGGTACTGTAAAGCAAAAATGAGCCTCCAGCAGGGATAACCTCTTTTTTCTTCATGGCGCCTATACCGTTTTAAAAAGATTCTGGTTGTACTTTTTCCTGCCGCATTTTTTCGACTATGCATGCATTTGGTCGCAATCGAGTGGCGCGTATATTATAAGTGAATTTATGTAAAACCAGTTATATATCCACCAAAGAGTGACGGTTAAAGTGTTGAGCGAAAGGTTGTTTTTGTGCCGGGCTGGAGCCCGGCGATCCCTGGCTGTAAACGACAAAAGACTTACAGGCTAACGCTTGTAAGTCTTTTGTCGTTTATGTGCACTCGGAAGGAGTCGAACCTTCAACCCACTGATTAAGAGTCAGTTGCTCTGCCATTGAGCCACGAGTGCAACGCTTTTATTTTATCGGTGCCAAAGGAGCAACCGGCAGGGTTGGCGCTGCGGGAGTCGCAGGGGCCGGAGCTGCGGGAGCTGCTGGCAAACTTTGCTGAAGAACACTTTTAACCGGAGCCCTGTCGGACTCTTTGCCCGGAAGGGTGAACTGGGCAATAAAACAGATAGCCATAACCAAGCCCGCAAGAATAGCGGTCATCTTGCTTAAAAAATCTCCGGTACGCCGGACACCGAGCGTCTGCACGGTTCCCATGCTTGCCATTCCACCGGTAAGGCCACTGCCGCTCTTCGGGCTCTGCAGCAGAATCACACCGATCAGAAGGATCGCTGCGAGTAAAGCGACAACCACAATGAAAACATGCATTTCCGGCCTCTTTAATAAATTTGCAAATATCGTATCTTCAAATGATGAAGGCCTTAATTTAGCAACTTTTAAAAAATATCCAAGCCGTGTTTTCAGATGCCGGGAAATTATTGGTGATTGCAGGGGCCGTCACAATAGTTGTCGGACTCTTCATGATTGCATCAGGAAAAACAGGCATCACAGGGTGGTTCAACTGGTTCGGATCGCTTCCGCTCGACATGAAAATCGAGAAGGAGAACTTCCGCCTTCACTTTCCGTTGGGCAGCTCAATTTTGATTTCGATACTGCTCAGCCTGATCGTCTATTTTTTCAACAAATTTATCCGTTAACCCCTCCATGCCTGATTCAATAAAGAGAGAAGCCCGCTCGGCTACGGTCAAGAGAACAACCAAAGAGACCGACATTTCGGTAACCGTGACGCTGGACGGTACCGGCACAAGCTCCATCAGCACGGGAGTGGTGTTCCTCGACCATATGCTGACCAACTTCAGCCGCCACTCGGGATTTGACCTTGCAATCCAGTGCAAGGGCGACATTGATGTTGATGATCATCACAGTGTTGAAGATATCGGTATTGTGCTTGGCAGTGCCATCAATGAGGCGCTTGGCGACAAGCGGGGCATACAGCGCTATGGCTGGGCAATCATTCCCATGGATGAGGCGCTCGCCCGTTGTGCGCTTGACCTCGGAGGACGAAGCTTCTGTGTGTTCCACGCAGAGTTCAGCCGCCCGGTGATCCAGGGGCTCTCAACCGAGATGGTGCACCACTTCTTTCTCTCGCTCTCGGAGAGCCTGAAGGCCAATATTCACATCTCGATCCTTGAGGGGCAGAACACCCATCACAAGATCGAAGCGATCTTCAAGTCCTTCGCCTATGCGATGAAAACTGCAACAACTATCACCGGGAGCGCCATACCCTCAACCAAAGGCAGCATTTAAAGCTTTTGCAAACAGGAAGTCGAAAAACCACAAACAGAGAACCCCCGGGCAACCGGGGGTTCTGTTAAAACATGAAAACAACAATTGCTGTTACTTGGCGTAGGCAATCGAGCGTTTTTCGCGGACAATGGAGACCTTGATCTGACCGGGATACTGCGCTTCCGATTCGATTTTGTGGGCGATATCGTGGGCAAGCACATCGGCCTGTGAATCGCTTACATTGTCACCTTCAACGATAACCCGTATTTCGCGTCCAGCCTGCAGCGCATAGGTTTTGAGCACACCGGGGAATCCCTTGGCAATCTCCTCAAGGCTCTCAAGACGCTTGACGTTGCCGTCTGCAGTGACCGCACCACGGGCGCCGGGCCTGGCAAGTGAAATAACATTGGCTGCGTCAACGAGCTCGGCGATAGGCGTCTCCTTGTCGACATCACCATGGTGAGCGCCAACGGCATTGAGCACGGTTGCTGACTCATTGAATTTTTTCAGGAAGGTCATGCCGCTGATCGCATGCGGCTGATCGCTTTCGGGAAGAACAAGACCGATGTCGTGCAGAAGTCCGGCACGTTTTGCCTGACGGGCATCGAGCTTGAGCTCGGCAGCCATCAGACCGGCAAGCATGGCAACCTCACGGCTGTGGAGCAAAAGGTTCTGGCCGTAGACCGTGTAAAACTTCATGTGACCGATAAGAGAGACAATCTCGGCAGGCATGTCGGGAATCTGAAGCGAGGAGAGCGCCTCTTCACCGGCACTCATGATCACATCGTCAATCTCTTTTTTGGCATCAGCATAGGCTTTTTCGATAGCCACCGGGTGAATGATACCGTCAACAAGCAGCTTCTGGAGAGTCAGCTTGGCAAGTTCGCGGCGCAGGGGGTCGAAACAGGAGAGAATAACCACTTCAGGAGTATCGTCAACAATGATATCGACACCGGTAGCATTCTCGAAAGCCTTGATGTTGCGTCCCTCACGACCGATAATCCGGCCTTTGAGCTCGTCGCTCTGGATGTGCACAACCGAGAGTGCGTTTTCGGTAGCCTGCTCGAAGGATATCCGCTGAATGGCGGTCAACAGGGTTTTTTCTGCAAGACGACCGGCATTCTGTTCAGCCTCTGCATGAATCTGGTGAATGGTTTCGGTAGCCTCCTCGCGGGCCTTGGAGACCATATTGTCGATAAGCATCTGGCGGGCCTCTTCGGACTGAAGATTGCTGATGCTTTCAAGACGCTGGTTCTGCTCAAGAATAATGCGGTCAAGGTCCGTCGAACGAAGGTTGACCGACTCCGTGGTCTGGTCGATCTCCTTGCGCTGATCCTGCAGTTTGCGCTCCATATCGCGAACATCCTGAAGCTGCTTTTTAAGTTGCGCCTCCTTCTGCTGCATCTGCTTCTGGAGCTGATTGTACTTGTTGTTCTTGATGACCACTTCCTGGTCAAACTCACGCCGTTTCTTCTTCCACTCCTGGTTTACTTCGCTGACCTTGAGTTCCTTGTATTCGTTGGCCTCTTTCTGGGCTTCCTGCACTATCTGCACGGCACGTTCCTCGGCTTCAAGCACCTTGGTTGTTCCGATACTTTCAAGAAAAAAACGTCCGATAAAAAAACCTGCCGCAAAAAAAACCACTGAAGCACTGACAATTAAAAACAGGTTTATAACTATACCCATTAAACTAACCTCCTTTTTGCTGCCCCCGTAATCGATGTGGGAGCACCGTTTTAAACAAAAAAAATCCGCACCATCAAGAGATGTGTAAGATTCAAGAACCCGTTGTACACGGTGGGTGCCTCCTTCAGATTTTTTGCTTCCAATGGAGCGGTGTTTCCACTGCTCTTGAACATTTCTGACCGGAGTCAGAAGCGTTCAACAAGGCCTGCAATCAAAACGAAGAGTCTGGCTCCCGATTTGTTGATGTTAGTTCTTTTACTTACAAGACACCCCAAGCAACTGGTGCGGAAATTTCTTCTCTTTCAATGTAAATGTTTATTGCAGATTTTGTTCCATAAAAACATTCAGATCGGCAATTTTCTGCTTCAGCGACGCTATCTCCTCCTCAAGTTCGATCTTTTTTTCGGCAAATGAAATAGCCGAAAGAACAGCAAGTTTGACCGGTTCAAACGTCGGGGCTTTTTCGGCAAAAAGTCGCATGATCCCGTCTACATCCCGGGCCGCCTTTTCCGTCAGATCCCGCCGCTCAACCCTTAAAGGATAGTTGTCACCATAAACATGTACATCAATTTTTTCCATCTCATTTTCGTTACAATGTCTGATCGTTTCTGAGTTCCATCTCTATTTTCTGCAAAATGAGGACAAGCTTCTGTTTAACCTGAAGTTTTTCTGCAAAGGAAAACTCTCCTCCCGAACTCTCCGGCGCATCGGCGGCAGAGATTCCAACCGTTCCGGGCAGCTTGCATGATCTCAGTATATTCTGCAGACTTGACAGTTCAGATCGCAGCAAATCATTCTCTTTACGGCACTCTGTAAGCCGGGCAACCAGATTTTCAATATTTCCCTCAAGGATGTTGACTTCACCCTTGATATTCAGCCCGTCAGAATCATGCATGGAACAAAGAGTATCAGACTTGTCGAATTACCGCACCAAGTTTACTCACGGCATTACTGCCTGCTTTTGAGAGAATATCGCTGATTCTTTCATCCTGCAGTGTTCCCGTATGATCGGCTATTTCAAGCGAGAGTGCGACACTGCGCTCCCCTCCTTCAGCTTCCGGGCGTTCAAAAAGATCGAACACACAGACATCCCTGATCAAAGCGTCACTGGAACGAACAACTTCCACAAGTGACTGAACGGTAACATTTTGCGGCAGAACAAGCGACAGATCCCTCTGTACAACCGGAAATCTGGATGGCGGCTCGTAGGTTACTTCGGGATTGAAGCAGCGTTCCAGAACAGCTGCATCAAGCTCCGCAATAAAAACCTCCTGCCCGATATCAAATTTCCCCAAAAGGTCTTTTTCGACCTGCTTGACAACGCCTGCCCTGTAGGAGCAGGACTTTCCACGTTCTGTCAGCTCCAGAGTAATGCTGACAGTTTTTTCATTATAAATATTCACC
Source organism: Candidatus Chlorobium masyuteum (assembly GCF_011601315.1). Classification (NCBI taxonomy): domain Bacteria; kingdom Pseudomonadati; phylum Chlorobiota; class Chlorobiia; order Chlorobiales; family Chlorobiaceae; genus Chlorobium; species Candidatus Chlorobium masyuteum. The sequence continues at coordinate 7,976 of NZ_JAAORA010000004.1, forward strand.
ACTGATTTATCAAGCAAATTCAGCTTCTCAAGCAGCATCTCGACCGCACCCATAACATCATAAAAATCAGCCTTTTCCGGTGACTGGTTCCAGATTCTTGGAAAACGGCTCCCGGTCATGGCAAGGAGGAGATACTCCTTTTCGCTGTAGGCGTCGAGCGGGGAGTTGGTATCCCCTTCGCTGCCGGGCAGCATGCTGAAGGCGCGGGCAACTTCAAAGAATTTCAGATCCCTGTTTCCGTGCCGGATATTGTGACTGATAACCTTCAGAAAACCGGGAAGAAGCCCCGGACGGAGCACTTCAAGCCCTTCGCTGATAGGATTGAGCACAGCGACCAGCTGATCGCTGAAGAGCGCGGCATCATCCCTCTTGATAAGCGGGTTGGTAAGAATCTCCCTGAAGTTCAGGCCGACCATGATGCTGCGGAGAAAATCGGGGAAGTATTCCGGATTTTTCCGCGACTGCGGATAGATGGTCGAAAGCTGTGAAGAGGGCTGAATATTGTCATAACCGTAGAGCCGGGCGACCTCCTCGACCAGATCAATCTCCCGGGAGACATCAACCCTGCATGAGGGCACAAGAAAGGTCATCGACTCCTCTGTTCGGCTCTCGACTGAAAAGCCGATCCGCTCAAGCAGCTCCCGCATCTCGTCAGCCGGAATAGAGCTGCCGAGCAGTGCGTTGACCCGCTCAGGCCTCAGAACGACCCTGCGCAGTTCACTCTCCGAAGAGCCGGACTCCCGGGCCGATTCAACATGGCCTCCGGCAAGTTCAAGAATAAGCGCAACCGCACACTCTGCCGCCCGTTTGACATTGTTCGGATCGATACCCCGCTCAAAGCGGTATGAGGAGTCAGAGGCAATACCGGCTTTTTTGGCTGATTTCCGGACCATGGAGGGCGAGAAACAGGCGGCCTCAAGCAGAATATCAACGGTAGCCTCACTCACCGCCGAATCCAGACCTCCCATAACACCGGCGAGGGCGACCGGCTTTTCACCGTCGCAGATAACCGGCATACCCGGCTCAACACGGCAGCTCTCCTGATTGATGGCCGTAAACTCCCCCTGCACGTCGCTGCGCACTACAACCCGCCCGCCGGCAAGTTTGGCGAGATCAAAGGCATGCAGCGGCTGACCGAGCCCGTGAAGGATATAGTTGGTGATATCAACAATGTTGTTCTTCGACCGCAGCCCGATGCTTTCAAGCTTGCGACGAAGCCATTCTGGTGACGCTGCAACAGTTACACCACGAATGACAACAGCGGAATAGTATGGAGAGGCAACAGCATCCCGGACATCAACAAGAGTTCCTGTTTTTGAAAACGCAACCGTCTTGCCCGCAGGATAGTGTATCGTTTCGCGTCCGGCAAGCTCCCTTGCAACGCCGAGATGGGAGAGCACGTCAGGCCGGTTTGGTGTAACGGCAATATCGAGCACCACGTCACCCTCAAGATAACGGGCAAAGGGCACCCCGACGGTGCAGGATGCATCAAGCTCCATGACACCGGAGTGATCTGCGGAGAGGCCGAGCTCATCGGCGGCGCAAATCATGCCGAATGAGCGCTCTCCGCGTATTTTCGAATTTTTGATGGTAAGGGTCTCGCCGTCAGGAAGCTTCAGCTTCGCTTTTTCGGTGGCAACAGGAACAAGCATGCCCGCCTTGACGTTCGGGGCACCGCAGACAATCTGAAGCGGTTCTTCACCGCCGACATCAACCTTGCAGATGGTCAGGCGCTCAGCATTGGGATGGCCAGCAACCTCATTGATCCTGCCGACAACAACCCGTTCATCGGGAAGCACGCTCGCTATGACCTCCTCCACTTCAAGCCCGAGATAGGTTAATTTTTCAACAAGTACAGGAATATCGGAAGAAAAAGAGGGGAGAAAATCTTTGAGCCAATTGACAGATATTTTCATAAGTGAGGAAAATCTGCATTCATGAATAAAAAAAGCCCTGTACCGGCAACGAACAGAGCTTTGAAACGCAAAAAGCGTGACCCCAACGGGATTCGAACCCGTCCCGCCACCTTGAAAGGGTGGTGACCTAACCGCTAGTCGATGGGGCCAAAAAACATGGGTGAATGAGGGGACTCGAACCCCCGACCTCCAGGGCCACAACCTGGCGCTCTAACCAACTGAGCTACAATCACCATAGAAAACCTACGGACTTTTATTTGTGCGCCCGACTGGACTCGAACCAGTAACCCTCAGCTTAGAAGGCTGATGCTCTATCCATTGAGCTACGGGCGCAACTTCAATCGCCAGAACATCTACCTGTCGGGGCGCCGAGACTCGAACTCGGGACCTCCTGCTCCCAAAGCAGGCACGCTACCAACTGCGCCACGCCCCGTTCTTTAACGGAAGGCCCAATATAGCACAAGATGATTAATTACAAAAAAATAATTTACCCAAAAAAGCCGGATTCAGTGGCAGTGATGTGGAGGCCACAGGTAACTCCTTTCGATGCCTTCCCCGGCAAAAAAAGAGTGCTCTCCGCTCTTTCGCAAAAACCTACAGAATCAGTTAACGGCGAAAAAATCCGAAATAATCCTGCGGAGGTCGTCATGCCACACCATTTCGATCGCTTCAGCCGGGGTAACGAGCTTTCGCTGACGGTCATGCATTTCATCCCACTCTTCAAGCATGGTATTAATATAGAGCGGATAGACCTCGACGGAAAAGTGTTTGCCGAATTTCCGGTATCCAAACTGACCGGCCTGCTGCTGATGCACCACCCCTATAAGGCCCGCCTCTTCAAAAGCCTCCTTTGCGGCGGAGTCAGCCGGAGATAACCCTTTTTGGACATGTCCCTTCGGGATGATCCAGCGGTCAGATTTTTTTGCCGTAATAAGAACAACCCTGCCGTCAAGAACAGGAATCACCGCAGACTGCCTGAATAAGCGTTTGATCCTCACTTCCATATAAGAGCTATCCTGTAACGGTTACTGCTTCCTCCCCTCCCTTGACCGATGCTCTGTCGCAGAAAAGGCCTTTATTTTACTCTCTACTCACGGTACTCCGGGACTCACGGTATTAAACAGACTGAGATCCCATTCATCATATCGGCATAAAATAGGTAAAATACAACTGATTTTCTTATTTAACCGCTTGTGCGGCGGCAACGGTATGACTAATTTGATAATGACGATTCTTCTCAACAAAACCACTCATAAAACATGAAAGCAATCATTCCGGTTGCAGGTGTAGGCTCCCGTTTACGGCCCCACACCTTCTCTCACCCAAAAGTATTGCTGAACGTTGCTGGCAAACCGATTATCGGTCACATCATGGACAAGCTCATTGCCGCCGGAATTGATGAGGCTATTGTGATTGTGGGTTATCTGGGATACATGGTTGAGGAGTGGTTGCTGAAAAATTACAGCATCAAATTCACCTTTGTCAATCAGCCGGACCGGCTCGGGCTCGCCCATGCAATCTGGATGTGCAAATTGTTTGTGGATAAAGATGAGCCTCTGCTGATCATTCTTGGTGACACCATTTTTGATGTGGATCTCGATCCGGTGCTGAAAAGCACGGAATCGACGCTCGGAGTAAAAGAGGTTGAGGATCCGAGACGGTTCGGCGTCGCAATAACCGAAAAGGGAAAGATCCTGAAACTGGTCGAAAAGCCTGACACCCCGATCAGTCATCTTGCTATTGTCGGCCTCTATTTTCTCCTCAAAGCCGGACCGCTCTTCAGAAGTATCGACCATCTTATTGAGCACAGTATCATGACCAAAGGAGAGTATCAGCTCACCGATGCCCTCCAGCTCATGATTGAAAGGGGGGAAACATTCACCACCTTTCCTGTATCGGGATGGTACGACTGCGGCAAACCCGAGACCCTGCTCTCCACCAATGAGATTCTGCTGAAAAAGAATAACCCGGTTACCGCATATCCCGGATGCATTATCAATGAGCCGGTATTCATTGGCAAAAAAGCATCACTTGAAAATGCCGTTATCGGCCCCAATACCACAATCGGAGAGGGCGCCGTTATCTCAAATGCCATTGTCAGGAGCTCTATTATCGGCAATGAAGCCCGCGTGAGCAATATCATGCTCGATCAATCCATTGTGGGCAACAATGCGGTCATTACCGGCAACCCGCATGAAATAAATATCGGAGACTATTCGGAAATCCGTGTTGGCTGATAATGTGATAATTTATGACGGGCGCCCGTAAGAGAAGTTTGCATGGAAGCTTTTGAATTATTACATTTGAGCTTTATTTTTCTCTTGACACTCCCATTACCTATGGACACGGTGTCACAAGCTCTCAACAGGGGTTCTGCCCTCGAGCTTGCCGGAAGTTTTTCCGTGTCCAGGTCGTTTCCCCGTGAAATCCCCTTCACCCGAAAAGCTCTCCATTGAAGCAGTTTTTTTCTGTTGTTGCTGTTTTTCGTTTAACCAAAACATTATCGAAACATGTCACAGACCAGGTATTTCTTTACCTCAGAATCCGTATCAGAAGGACATCCGGACAAAGTTGCCGATCAGATTTCCGATGCCGTACTTGATGATTTTCTCCGTCAGGATGCCAACTCCCGTGTTGCCTGTGAGACTTTCGTTACAACCGGCCAGGTAATTGTAGGCGGTGAAGTCACAACCAAGGGAATTGTTGATATCCAGAAAATTGCCCGCCAGGTCGTCAGCGAGATTGGCTACACCAAGGGTGAGTATATGTTTGAGGCGAACTCCTGCGGTGTGCTTTCCGCACTCCACAGCCAGTCACCTGACATCAACCGTGGCGTTGACCGCAAGGAAGAGATTGCTGACGAGTTTGACCGCGTCGGCGCCGGTGACCAGGGTATGATGTTCGGCTATGCCTGCACCGAGACCCCCGAGCTCATGCCTGCTGCAATCCAGTTTGCCCAGCAGCTCGTCAAAAAACTTGCCGAAATCCGCAAGGAGGGCAAAATCATGACCTACCTTCGTCCTGATGCAAAAAGCCAGGTCACACTGGAATATGAAAACGAGAAAGTAAAACGTGTGGATGCGGTTGTGGTATCAACCCAGCACGATCCGGAACCGGCAGGTGTCAGCGAAGCCGAATGGCAGGCTGTCATCAAGAAGGATATCATCGCCAATGTTATCAATAAAGTGATTCCGGCAAACCTGCTTGACGCAAACACGAAGCTTCACATCAACCCGACCGGTCGTTTTGAAATCGGTGGACCACACGGCGACACCGGCCTTACCGGTCGCAAGATCATTGTTGACACCTACGGCGGTGCAGCTCCTCACGGCGGCGGTGCATTCAGCGGCAAGGATCCTTCGAAGGTTGACCGCAGCGCAGCCTACGCTTCACGCCATGTTGCCAAGAACATTGTTGCAGCAGGCCTCGCAGACAAATGCACCGTCCAGGTCTCCTATGCCATCGGTGTTGCCCGTCCGGTATCGATCTACATCAATACCCACGATACCGCCAAACAGGGTCTCAACGATGCCCAGATCCAGGAAAAAGCCGAACTGATCTTTGATCTTCGTCCGGCAGCAATCATCAAGCACTTCGGTCTTAACAAACCAGAGGGATGGAGCTATCAGCAGACCGCCGCTTACGGGCACTTCGGCCGTGATATCTTCCCTTGGGAAAAAACCGATAAAGTTGCCGAGCTGAAGAAAGCCTTCAACCTTGCCTGAACAATTTCAACACTATTAAAACCCGATGAAGAAATGACAACAGTCGCAGAGGTGCTTGATTATAAAGTAGCCGATCTCTCTCTTGCCGAGTTTGGACGCAAGGAGATCGATATTGCTGAAAAGGAGATGCCCGGTCTTATGGCTATCCGGAAAAAATATGCAGGCAAAAAGCCACTGCGTGGTGCCCGTATTTCCGGATCCCTGCACATGACCATCCAGACCGCCGTGCTGATTGAAACCCTTGTGGACCTCGGAGCCGAGGTTCGCTGGGCGAGCTGCAATATCTTTTCCACACAGGATCATGCTGCCGCGGCTATTGCCAAGGCAGGTGTACCGGTCTTTGCGTGGAAAGGCGAAACCCTTGACGAATACTGGTGGTGTACCCGCCAGATTCTCGAATTTGAAGGCGGAAAGGGACCGAACCTGATCGTTGATGATGGCGGTGACGCTACCCTGATGATCATCCTCGGTTACAAAATCGAGAACAATCCGGAACTGCTTGAAAAAGCTCCGGGCAATGCCGAAGAGAAAGCGCTCTACCAGCAGCTCAGGGAGGTCTTCGAAGAGGACAACCAGCGCTGGCACAAGGTTGCGGCCGAAATGAAGGGTGTTTCGGAAGAGACCACCACCGGTGTTCACCGCCTCTATCAGATGATGGAAAAGGGCGAACTGCTCTTCCCGGCCATCAACGTCAACGATTCGGTTACCAAGTCCAAGTTTGATAACCTCTACGGCTGCCGCGAGTCACTGGCTGACGGCATCAAGCGTGCAACCGATGTTATGGTTGCCGGCAAGGTGGTTGTTGTGCTCGGTTATGGTGATGTAGGCAAAGGCTCTGCACGCTCCATGCGCGCATATGGCGCAAGGGTGATTGTAACGGAGATCGATCCGATCTGCGCCCTGCAGGCAGCCATGGAAGGCTACGAGGTTGCCACAATGGATGATGCGGTCGGCGAAGGCAACATTTTTGTAACCACAACCGGAAACAAGGATGTTATCACGCTTGAGCACATGAAGAGGATGAAGGATGAAGCTATTGTCTGCAACATCGGTCACTTCGACAATGAGATCCAGGTAGAGCAGCTCAACACCTTTGCCGGTGCAAAAAGACTCAACATCAAGCCGCAGGTTGACAAGTACACCTTTGCAAACGGCAACTCCATCTACCTGCTTGCTGAAGGCCGCCTGGTAAACCTTGGATGCGCTACCGGTCACCCATCATTTGTCATGAGCAACTCCTTCACCAACCAGACACTCGCCCAGATTGACCTCTGGACCAACGAGTATGAGGTTGGCGTCTACAGGCTCTCAAAAGCACTTGATGAAGAGGTTGCACGACTGCACCTCGACCAGCTCGGTGTCAAACTCACAGAGCTTACCCGTGAGCAGTCCGAATATCTCGGTGTACCTGTTGGCGGGCCCTACAAACCGGAACACTACCGCTATTGACCGGTTGAGGTTTCAACATGAATGCAAAAAAGGCAACCTTAACGGGTTGCCTTTTTTGTTGCTGGGGCGGCAGGATTCGAACCTGCGGATGTCGGCTCCAAAGGCCGATGCCTTACCACTTGGCGACGCCCCAACTTGCGGCTGTGACCCTGGGGTCATAACCGGTGCCGAATATACGCACAATAAGAGAAACTCACAACCAGTGAGGGGGATAATGAGCCTCTTCAAACGGGATTACAACGCCTCCGGGATTTTCTGAAATTTATACGCTATCTTGTCACTTCTCCTCTGCCACCTTATGAAACGACTGCGCAATGGTTAAAATTAAAATCTGCGGCATAACCCGCCTGTCGGATGCCCTGGATGCCTCCCTTGCGGGCGCGGATTGCCTCGGCTTCAACTTCAGCAGGAGAAGCCCCAGAGTAATCTCGCCTGAAAACGCCAGAGCAATTATTGCACAACTGCCTCCGTTTGTTCAATCGGCGGGGATATTTGTCGATCAATCACCTGAAGAGATCAATGAGATCTGCCGTTTCTGCAACCTGCAGATAGCCCAGCTTCACAGTGAAGAGTACTCTCCGGCGGATGCACAATCCTTACATGAAGCAAGGGTAATACGGGTATTTCGTCCCGAAGAGGATTTTGATGTTGCGTGTGTACGATCGTACGCCCGGCAGAGCGGCATAAACACCTTTCTCTTTGACACCTACCGGCCCGGCATGGATGGAGGAACAGGCGAGACTATCGGAACGGCGCTCGCCTCACGAATCTTCCGTGAACTCGCAAACTCCTGCTACACCATTCTTGCCGGAGGCCTGAACGAAACCAATGTTGCTGAGGCAATCCGGAGAGTCCGTCCCTGGGCTGTCGACACCGCAAGCGGCGTTGAGTGTGAACCGGGCATAAAGGATCCGATAAAAATAAAGGCATTCATCGAGGCGGCACGTAGAGCCCCGATGTAACGATCACCGCTATTTATCGCTTCCCTGCACCGGGAGTCTCGGCAACCCCAACCGCACTCTACGTGTTGCTGAAAGCCGCTACCTCTCCCAGAATAATCTCTGAAGCGGTATCGGGAAGCTCGACTGTAATGAGGTGGCCGCACTCGGGCACAGAGATAAAACGACCCTTTCCGGCCAGCTCGGTGAGCTTTTGGGCATTCTCGCTCGTCATGATCGCATCCCCTGCACCGGCAACAAAGAGCATGGGCCCGTCAACCGCGCGAACCATAGCCGGAACCGACTCGGTTATTTCAAATGAGGTTATCTGCCGGGTTGTCTGATCAATGGCCTCCGGAGCACAGAATCCGAGACTTTTAAAGCCGATAAGGATATCGTGAAGCAGTACCGTGTTCTTCGCCAGAACCAGCCGGGCAAAGATATAGGCGGGAAGCCACCAGGTGAGTTTGCGCAGCAGATTGTTGAATACAAAGGTGATCGTCGACGTGGCGAATGCCTGGATAAAGGCACTGTTCGGCAGGTAGCCGAAATTAAAAAAGGTCATTGAACGAATCAACCCGGGATGAGAACGCGCATAGTCAAGCGCCACAAAAGGACCGAAAGAGAATGCAGCTATATGAAACTTTCCAAGGCCGAGTTTTGTAACCAGCTCGTGGAGATCATGAGCAAAAAAATCGATATGGTAGTGGTTTTTCGGATCGTTGTCCGACCAACCGTGACCGCGCATGTCGTAGGCTATGGTCCGGATCCCCTGCTTGTTGAGAGCAGCAATCTGATGGTGCCACCACATCCACCAGCAATCCCAGCCGTGAATAAGCAGCACCGTTTGTGCAGCATCTTGAGGGCCTGAATCATGATAGTGATGCACAATGCCGTTGAGTTCAATAAAATGACTCTTCTCCATCAGGGAGAGTTCGTACGTTGCCCGTTTGGCAGCAGCCGAATCTGATGAAGCTTGAAGATCGAGGAGTTCCTGACGGTAGAGGGAAAATTTCTCTGTGGGGGGTAACTGCTGGTGTACCATAACACGTATCAACTTATAGTGAGTAGAGATATGGTCTTTTATTTTTTAAATATACAAAAACTTGACACTCACTCAAGAACCGGTGCCGCATGGCGAATTACGACTGTAATTACCTTACGTAACTCCCGTATTCATCAACGTTCTCCATTGACCCTGGAGCATTTCAGTCATGATATTTTCTTGGTTTTTTGCAAAATCTTCTGTTCAATACCATAACAATCCCGAACAGAATACAAACCGGCCAAAAAAGGAAGTATGGAACAGAGAAAACTTGGAACACAGGGATTGACGGTATCGGCCCAGGGTCTCGGGTGTATGGGTATGTCCGATTTCTACGGAGTACGAAACGAGAGTGAGTCCATAGCCACCATTCACCGGGCTATAGAGCTCGGTATCAACTTTTTGGATACCTCGGACATGTATGGGCCGTTTACCAATGAACTGCTGATCGGAAAAGCGCTCAAGGGGCTGCGTGACAGGGTCAAGATCGCCACGAAGTTCGGCATCATGCGCAGCACTCCGTCAAAAGATGGTGGCTGGGCTCCCGTTACCGGTATCAGCGGCAGACCGGAGTATGTCCGTTCCGCCTGTGACGCGTCACTGAAACGTCTCGGAATTGACCATATCGATCTCTACTATCAGCACCGCGTTGACAGCGAGGTACCGATAGAGGAGACCGTCGGAGCGATGGCCGGACTGGTTTCAGCCGGCAAGGTGAGCTATATCGGCCTCTCGGAGGCCTGTGCCGATACCATCCGCCGCGCCCACAGCGTCCATCCGCTCACAGTACTGCAGAGCGAGTACTCGATGTGGAGCCGCGAACCGGAGGAGGTGGTGCTTCCAACCCTGCGTGAGCTGGGAATCGGCTTGGTGGCATACAGTCCGCTTGGCCGGGGATTTCTGACCGGAGAGCTGAAAAGCCCGGATGATTTTCCTGTTGACGATTATCGCCGCAACTCACCCCGCTTTCAGGGAGAGCATTTCATGAAAAACCTGGAGCTGGTAAAAAAAATCAAGGCGATTGCCACAAAAAAAGGGATAACTGCCGCTCAACTCGCACTGGCCTGGGTGCTGGCTCAGGGTGCGGACATTGTGCCGATTCCGGGAACCAAGCAGAGAGGCTACCTTGAGGAGAATATTGCGGCCGGATCGGTTGTCATCAGCGAATCCGAGATGACTGAAATCTCCACTGCCCTTCCAAAAAATGCAGCTTCAGGAGAGCGCTACCCGGAGAGCATGATGAAGTTTATCAATCGATAGAAAAGGGATCGCACAACACCACTGTCAGCGGAGAAAAATATTTAGACTCTTTCAACCCGACAAAACCATATTCGCCATGAGCAGAAATATTGTCGCAATTGTGGGGAGCTACCGCAAAGGAGGCACCGTTGATCAGGCAATTGATGAGATCCTTGCTGCAGCAAAGGCGGAGGGGGCGACCACAAAAAAACACTATCTGATCGACAAAAGGCTCTCATACTGCACAAACTGCCGGAGCTGCACGCAGCAGGAGGGGCTCAAGCGTGGAGTATGTGTTCAGGATGATGAGATGGAGGCGCTGCTCGGCGATATCGACAAAGCCGATGCTCTGGTACTCGGCTCACCGATGAATGCCGGATCGGTTACGGCAGTGATGAAAACATTTATCGAGCGCCTTATCAGTTTTTCTTACTGGCCGTGGGGCCAGGGTGCTCCGAAAGCGAGAGATCCCGAGAAAAAGAGAGTTGCGGTGCTCGTTGGCTCTTCTGCGGCCCCGGCTTTTTTTGCAAAGAGATCGGGCGATGTTCTGCGCTTGCTGAAAACAGCGGCTAACCTGCTCGGAGCAAAGCCGGTCGGTACCCTCTTTATCGGACTGGCGGCCCAGCAGCAACAGAAAGAGATCAGCGAGCGGTCTAAAAACAAGGCCCGTGCACTTGGCCGAGAGCTTGCTGCATAGATTTCTCACCCTCTCCCGATTACATCGTGAGAGATTTCGAAATGACACGGTTGATTGTAAGGGCGTATTGCCATACGCCCCTACGCAGGGATCTGTCAGGCTGAAGATGAACCCAGAAAAATCTTTTCGCATTCACGCCGGATAATCTCCTGCTGCTCAAGAATCAGTTCAGGATCAACCGTAAAGTGGTTAAGGAGCTGTGAAAAGATCTGGATGGAGGTCTCAAATTTTTCGGTAACGACCACATCGGCACCTTCACTATAGAGTGCGGCAACATCATCAAGGGTTCTTGCCCTGACGATAATGAACGCTTTTTTATTGATTTCACGGATCATCGCAATACTCTGCCGGACAGCTGTGGCATCGGAAATACCGAGCACAACCGCACGGGCATGATTGATTCCGGCGCGAAGCAGCGCTTTTTTCTCTGTGCAGTCGCCGTAAAAGATCGGTTCCCCTTTTCTTCTCATCAGTTTAACTGTTTCCCGGTCAATCTCAAGAACCGAGTAGGAGATATTGGTGGCATGCAGCACCGCCGCTACATTCTGGCCGTTAACACCGAATCCGATAATTGCCGCATGAATCTCCCCCGCGCAGATGATGGTGGAGTCGGGCGGACGAGCCGTAACCGATGAGGGATCCCTTGAGGGGAGCGGAATAAATCCAAGTGCGGGCACAACCTGATCAGCCAATTTTGGGGCAAGGGCTATCATGGCCGGAGCGACCGTCATGGTTACCACAATGATGGCGAGCATGGATTGAAAGACCTCGTGATCGATCAATCGGTTCTTCAGTCCCGCCTCTGCAAGGACAAAGGAGAACTCTCCGATCTGGGCAAGGGCCATACCGGCCATCATGCTCACCCTGAGGGAGTTTCCGAGAAAAATGGATACTCCCCCGACAACCAGCCCTTTGACGAGCAGTACCATCAGGGCAATGGCAATAAAAAGAGGGAGATTGATCACTCTGATATCGAGCAGAAGTCCGACGGAGATAAAAAATATACTGGTAAATGCCTCCCGGAACGGGTCAATAGTCATACTGATCTGATGACTCTCATCGGTACTGGCGATAACCATGCCGGCAACAAACGAGCCGAGTGCAAGTGAAAGGCCGACAAGCGATGTCAGATAGGCCGCGCCAAAGCAGATCACCAGCGCCCCGATTACCAGAACCTCCCTTGCCTGCAGCGAGGCAATAAGACGGACTATTTTCGGCATCAGGATCCTGAAGCCGATAAAAATAGCCGAAGCAAAAAGGATAATAAAACCGATTTTTTTAAAAATCAGCCCGAAGGAGAGCGCGGTATGAGGACTTAAAAAATCAATCCCGATCATCAGGGGCACCACCGCAATATCCTGAAAAATAAGGATGCCAAGTGCGATGCGGCCATGCGGAAGGCCAAGCTCATCGCGGTCGGTCAAAATCTTGAGGCAGATCGCCGTACTGCTGACTGAAAACGTAAAGCCGAGAAACACGGCGGCAGCAGGGGTAACGCCACTGCCGATTGCAAACATGAACCAGTAGGCAAGCGTGCTGACCACCATGCCGGTAACCAGAATCTGGACAGCCCCCCCCACCAGCACGATCTTCTTGAGTTTTTTCAGGTCATCCAGCGAAAACTCAAGTCCGATGGCAAAGAGCAGGAGAATAACACCGAGTTCGGCCAGGGTTGCGATGAGCTTTTCATCATAGACCGCGCCAATACCCGACGGACCTATCAGAATTCCCGTAAAGATCAATCCGATAACCGGCGGAATTTTAAGGCGCTGAAAAGCAAGGATGATGGCAATGGCAAGCGCACCGATAAGCACCAGTTCACCAAGAAAATCGAAATCATGCATAGCGTTACTGTCAGGTCAGGATCTACGGTTCATTATTCATCATGAAAGCGAGGCTGATCTAAGCGAGGAAAACCGTCAGTACAGGAAACAGCATCATGTTACAATAGTAAAACTTTCCTCGTTGAAATACCACTACTGAAGATCAGGGAGTGCAAAAAGAAGAGCTTGTGACCGGGTTTGCATGAGAAGCTGCAGAAGTGTGAACCATTGAGTTCCCGACAGGTCGGCAGAATAATTTTATAGCTGAGCCCTTATTGCATTCTATCATTAAATAGCGTAATCTTCCAATAGAAATCAGTCAATGGTTGATTGATCGCTATTCAAGTAATTTGTGCTTTGGTTACTTGGCGGTATCTCCCTTTATCAATGCACATGTATACTGCTTTTAAACAATGAATATTTACATCGGCAATCTGGCTTACACTACCTCTGAGGATGATCTTCGTGACGCTTTCTCCCAGTTCGGACAGGTAGAGAGCGCAAGCATCATCATCGACAAATTTTCAGGCCGCTCCAAAGGGTTCGGATTTGTGGACATGCCTAACGACAGTGAAGCTCGTGAAGCTATCGAATCACTGAACGAAAAGGATTTGAATGGCCGCACCGTCAAGGTCAACGAAGCCAAACCTCGCGAAGAGAGACCGGCAAGAAGAGACCGCTACTGAGCCTCTTTTTTCTTTTATCCGAAGCCGGGCAGAGCAGCCGTTCTGTCCGGCTTTGTTATTGTAAACCATAAGCAGTTATGCCTGTCCAAGTCGTCTACATTACCGCAGCTCTGCTCTTCTTCGGCGTGCTGCCGCTCCCCCCTCTCTTCTTTGAGTTTTTAAACATTGTGGCCTTCGGCACCTTTGGCTGGGGGGCCTACACCAACTTTGGCAAGACAACACCTCTGCTGCCACTGACCTACGGAGTGCTGGCCATTCTGTTTAACCCGATCATGGAGATCAACCTTCCACGGGAGTTCTGGATTGGAATCTATCCTGCTGCAGCCATACTCCTGCTTGCAACAAAAAAGAGCATTGCAGAATAAAAAAAAGGCGGTCAGAAATAACCGCCCCGGATAGTTATAAAGAGAACTTCAGACCTGCACGTAGGCTGAGGCCTTCGCACCGCAGATCGGACAATTCTCGGGCGGAGTACCAAGTTCTATGTGACCGCAGTATGGACAGAGCCAGACCTCGGTAGCCGTGATATCCTTGCCGCTTTTTACCGCTTCGAGAGCTTTTTTGTAGAGCTCGGCATGCTGCCGCTCGGCCTTCATGGCATAGGCAAACATCTTTTTTGCCGGATGATTGTCGGCTTCAGCCTGTGCAAGCATCGGCGGATACATCTCGGTATGCTCAAAGGTTTCGCCGCTGATGGCAGCCTGCAGATTTTCAGCAGTCGTACCTATACCTCCAAGAGCCTCCAGATGCCCTTCTGCATGGATCAGCTCAGCCTGGGCGGTGGTGCGGAACAGTTTTGCGATGTTGCTGAAACCTGCTTTATCGGCCTCTTTTGCAAAAGCACGATACTTCTGATTTGCCTGACTCTCACCGGCAAAGGCCTCTTTCAGATTATCTTTTGTTGTAGCCATGGGTATTGTTTCTCCTTTTTTTATTTCATCATGTGCTCAAGCATCAACGGGAAAACAGTCGTAATGATTCCTCAATGTTCAAAGGGCAGAGATCGGTTAATAAAGCTGAATTACCGTTTCTGAGCTGAGTTTACAGAGAGGGCTCCTTCCAGTAGTGGTAGATTTTAATAACAAAGCCGGGAAGCAGATTGATCAGATCGAGAATCTCTTCTTCGGGGAGGTTGTCAAAATCGTCCGTTATTTTTCCGAGAACAAACATCGGCAGTACCAGCATGGCACTCTCTTCGTCGAGCAGGAGAGGTGCCCATGACTCATGCTTCAACTCCATACCGACTGTAAAGCCGAGTGCCCAGTCTTCAATGGCTATATTTTTCTCCTCTTCATCATTGTAGGTGTACTGTTCAAAGAGCGGCAGATACTCCTCTGCGGCCTCATTGAACTGTATGGCAATGGAGTTCATATGGCGAACCAGCAGCTCCCTGATCATCTTCTCTTCCTCCTCCGATGAAAAAACGGGGGCGGCATCATTTTCCTGGTCCCAGATAAAGGGCATCCAGAGTTCTGGGTCAATCTCTTCGGGGCCGACAATCAGTGCTGTCATATAGCCGTCAAGCATCTCGATTGAAGAGAGACTCTCGTCGGGTGTCGAATCAGAGAGAAGAAAGCCCTCAAGGAGGCCAAGTTCTTCATGCGTAAGCGGCTGCTGAAGCGGTTCGGATGGTTTCATAAATTGGTATAGATTCACGTTAAAAAATGATCGGAACGGTTACCTAAAGCCATAATAGGGAATGAGAAGGAAAGAAAACCATACCGTCACCTTTTATTTTATGGAATATCAAGTCAAAGAGCAACTGAAAAAGGATAAAAACCGTATATAAAGCTTCGTTTCAGCAGCAGTTGAGCCCGCAGCACTGACCCGGCAGGCATCAGGCTCTTTATCGGAATATGAGCGTGTATTGATAAACCAGTCCAAAAATCTTATATAGAAAGCAATACGAAATAACTGCTGCCCGGTTCATTATGTCTGAAGCCCACCATGTTCAAACCAAAACTTTTCACGATTTTACATGAGCTCACCCCTGAGCGGATAGGAAAGGATGTTATTTCCGGTGTACTTGTCGGTATTGTTGCTCTCCCGCTGGCAATCGCCTTTGCCATCGCATCCGGAGTTTCACCGGAAAAAGGGCTCATCAGTGCTGTTATCGGCGGATTTCTTGTCTCCTTTCTCGGAGGAAGCCGGGTACAGATTGGAGGACCGACCGGTGCTTTTATTGTCATTCTTTTCGGAATTGTGCAGGAGTACGGCCTTAACGGCCTTCTGCTTGCAACCATGATGGCCGGTGTTATCCTGATGATCATGGGTTTTGCCCAGTTCGGTTCGCTCATCAAATTCATCCCCTATCCGGTGATTGTCGGCTTTACCAGCGGCATTGCCGTCATTATTTTTTCCAGCCAGGTCAAGGAGTTTCTCGGCCTTTCAATCGACACTGTTCCCCCTGACTTTATCGGCAAGTGGAGCGCCTTTGCACTCAACATAGAGACCATTGACCTGCCAAGCCTGTTGATCGGCCTCCTGGCGCTCTTCATCATTATGTTCTGGCCGAAACTTTCGCACAAGATTCCGGGATCACTGGTCGCTCTTGTTGTCACGACGGTTATTGTGCAGCAGTTTCACCTCGGTGTAGCCACCATCGAAAGCCGTTTCGGAGAGATTCCCTCCATGATTCCCTCACCGGTACTTCCCATATTCGATTTTGCCACTATCCGCAAACTGCTTATGCCGGCAACCACCATTGCCCTGCTTGGAGCAATTGAAGCACTCCTGTCGGCTGTTGTGGCCGATGGTATGATCGGCGGCAAACACAAGTCAAATATGGAGCTTATTGCTCAGGGCGTGGCAAATATCATTACCCCGCTGTTCGGCGGACTCCCGGTAACCGGAGCAATTGCCAGAACGGCGACCAACGTAAAGAACGGGGGAAGAACCCCTCTGTCCGGTATTGTTCATGCCGTGACGCTTCTGTTAATCATGGTACTTTTCGGAAAGTGGGCAAAGCTCATCCCGATGCCCGCACTTGCAGCAATCCTCATAATTGTTGCCTGGAACATGAGCGAAATCAAGGTATTCCGTCAACTGCTCAAAAGCCCGAAAAGCGATGTCAGCGTCTTGCTTACCACCTTCGGCCTGACCGTTGTTTTTGATCTGACGGTCGCTATAGAGATCGGCATGCTGCTCTCGGTTATCCTCTTTATGCAGCGCATGGCCGAACTCTCAAATGTAGGTATGATGACCGGAGAGCTGAAAGACAGGGATGAAGAGGAGGATCCCAACACCATCGTAACCCGGAGAGTGCCCGAAGGGGTTGAAGTTTTTGAAATCAGCGGGCCATTCTTCTTCGGTGCGGCAACCAAGTTCAGGGACGCCATGCATATTGTAGAAAAGGCACCGAAAATACGCATCATCAGAATGCGCAAGGTGCTCTCGATTGATGCAACAGGCCTGAATATGATGCGGGAACTGCTCAAGGACAGCAACAAGAGCTCAACCCGGCTGATACTCTCGGGTGTTCATGCCCAGCCGCTCTTTGCCCTTCAGCAATACGGACTCTACGACGAGATCGGTGAAGAGAACATTTTCGGCAATATTGATGACGCTCTCGACCATGCACGGGAGATTCTCGGGCTGCCGAAACAGGGACGCCAACTGAACTTTGTCCCCACGGTGCAGAGGGAGATGACCAGGGAGTAGTGGCTTATCACCTTGCCGCTACTCCCTGGTCATCTCGAATCTGATGCAATCAGGTGAGAGATCCCTCTCTGACGTTCGGGATGACAGAAAACGTAATCCCCTCCAACATCCCATTCCCCCGAAAGGGCGAAAAATGTTTACCCCTGCCTACTCCTTGCTGCTGTAGGTACGAATACTCGAAACCGCCTTCATATCGTAATAGGTGTTCACGCTCACCCCTCCCTCCTCACCGGTAATGCGGAGAAAAAGATCACTGATAAAGAGTACCGCATCTTCATAGATAGCTCCTTCGTTAATTTGCAGCTTGACCCCTTTGCGGATTTTTCTTGACATGGTGCCATGCAACGGAACCGAAGAGTATTCCAGAACTTTTTCCCATGCCTGCAGGTTACTTTCAGCCATAGCTCCTCTCAATTTTTAATTTATTATTGAAATAACACAATAACGCCTTACTTATATACCAATAATAAGTATTTAATGTTATTTATTTAGTTTTTTTATTATTTTTTCCTTAATTAAGCAGTAGTGAACGACCTGAGGAATCAATAAAACCGGGATCATGGCAACCATACTCTTTTACGAAAAGCCGGGGTGCCAGAACAATACCCGGCAAAAATTGCTGCTGAAGCAGTCAGGGCACCTTGTTGAAGCCGTTAATCTGCTTGAACACCCCTGGTCGAAAACGGAGCTTGAGCACTATCTCGGAGAGAAGCCTGTAGCCGAATGGTTCAATATGGCGGCGCCCAAGGTAAAGTCAGGAGCAATAAACCCTCATCTGTTCAGCAGAGAGGAGGCAATTGCGCTCATGATCAGGGAGCCGCTCTTCATAAAACGGCCTCTGATGAAAATCGGCACTTGCTCCCTTCAGGGATTCGACATTGAAGAGCTGAAAAAGCTGATAAACCTGGTGGAGCAGGATGAACAATCAGAAGATTTGAGCGACATGAACTCATGCCCTCACAACAACAACTATTCATGCACAAATAAGGAGTAACTATGGAAACATCATTACGACCACTTGGAACCGTCATACAGCTTCTCGAAGAGCTCGGCCATGAGGTAACCTACGCCTACGAAGATCTGGTTTTTGTCAATCACAACGGATTTCTGCTTCAGTTTGAAAATACCGGACCGGCTCTGAACCTCTTCTTTAACCGGAATTTCCCGAAAAAAGAGGCTGACAGCATTGAACAGAGTATCATCCCTGCTGCAGACAGATTGGGTCTGGCAATCAATAAAAAAGGTTGCTACAACCTGACCGAGCAGGAGAATGAAAACGTGCAGATCGAGTTTTTCGATAACTGATCGTAAACCATCCGCAAACTTCCAGGCTGTGTCATCCCGAATCTGATGCAGTCAGATGAGAGATCCCTCTCTGACGTTCGGGATGACACAGACCTTAAACCGGGACTCCTGGCCACAAGCACGCAGGGAACCAATAGAGAGGGAAAACCGGTTATTTCTTCTGTATTCAACATATCAGGAACGGATTTTTGCTGATGTATGAACGGAGAAGAGAACAATCATGAGTACATGGTATGAAGGGTTAAAAAAGCCTCACCTGACCCCGCCGAACAAGTTTTTCTGGCCGGTCTGGATTGCGATATACATCCTCATTTTCGGAGCCTTTTCACTCTACTTTATTGCTCCTTCGCACCCTCATCTCTACACCACGATCACGCTGCTCATCATCCATTTTACCGCCGCCTTTAACTGGACGGGAATTTTTTTCTCCCGAAAAAAAATACTGCTCGCTTTGTTTGACCTCCTCTTCATCGACATCACCCTTGTTGCAATCATTCTGCTTTTTCTGCAGGCAAGCACGCCAGCAGCTCTTCTCCTGCTCCCCTACCTCGGCTGGGGGCTCTTTGCTACCTATCTGAACTGGCACATCTACAGGCTTAACCGGTAGAACGCCTCTTCCAGCTCCATCGGTATCGATCGCTCACTATCACACGTCTCTGGAGCTAAAAAGCCTTGGTATGCATTATCTGGTTTTGCTACATTGACTGTAACCATGAAGCATACGAAGCGCTCAATCAGGAAGCCTTAAAATATAACCTTGAGGACATGAAATATTCAGAGGCTCGGCAGGGCAGGACCTTTATCATAAGACTTGAGGATGGCGAAATCGTACATGAGAAACTTGAGCAGTTTGTAAGAGATCACGCTATCGCGAGGGCATCGCTTATTGCCATCGGCGGAGCCGACAAGGGCAGTCTGCTTGTCGTCGGCCCTGATGAGAGCCGCTCACATCCGGTCACTCCGATGACTCATGAACTCTATGATGCTCATGAAATTACCGGAACAGGAACCATTTTTCCCGATGATGAGGGCAATCCGGTGCTCCATATGCATATGGCGTGCGGTCGTGAGGAAAATACCGTTACCGGTTGTATTCGCAAGGGCGTGAAGGTGTGGCTGGTCATGGAGATCGTTCTGACTGAGCTGCTCGAAAACAGTGCGATCCGTCAACTTGACCCGCACTCCGGATTCAAGCTGCTTGTTCCCTGACTCGAAAAAAACGCACCCTGTCAGGCAAACGGATTCTCATGAAAGGGTTTTCCGAGTGATCGGGCAAGCGCTTCATGGGTCACCCTGCCGTTCCAGATGTTCAGTCCCGATGAGAGACCCGGCATCATGACCATGGCACTCTCCAGGCCGAGATCAGCAATTCTTCTGACATAGGGAAGGGTGGCTCCGGTGAGTGCCTCCGTTGATGTTTGCGGGTAGGCAGCAGGCATATTGGCCACACAGTAATGTACAACCCCCTCATCCACAAAAACAGGTGATTCATGGGTTGTCGGTCTGGTGGTTTCAATACATCCGCCCTGATCAACAGCTATATCGACAAGCACTGCTCCCTGCTTCATTTTCTTCAGCATTGAGCGGCTGACGAGTTTCGGTGCTACCGCTCCGGGAACAAGAACCGCGCCGATCAGGAGATCAACCATTTCAAGCTGCTCCTCAATATGCTGCTCGGTTGAGTAGAGCGTATGCACCTGGGAAGGAAGTGACGTTTCCAGATAGCGCATGCGCTCCTGATCGACTTCAAGCACGGTGACATCTGCGCCAAGCGCGGCCGCGACCTTTGCGGCATGCATACCGGCCAGCCCTCCGCCGAGTATGGCAACCCTGCCGGGCAGAACACCCGGAACTCCGCCGATCAGCTTCCCGTTCCCGCCATGATGACGGCTGAGATAGTATGCTCCCATAAGAACACTCATCTTCCCTGCAATTTCACTCATGGGTGCAAGCAGTGGTCGGCGTCCATTCTCCTCAACCGTCTCATAGGCAAGTGCGGTCACGCCGGAATCAAGCAGCTTCTCTGCCAAATCCGGCACCCCTGCAAGGTGCAGAAAGGTAAAAAGCGTGAGTTCCTCCCGGAAAAAACGGTACTCCTCTTCAAGGGGCTCCTTGACCTTCACCACCATATCACTCTTCCACACCTTTTCGGTCGAAGCGGTGAGCTGTGCTCCGGCACGACGGTACTTATCGTCACTGAAGCCGCTTCCGAGCCCTGCACCTGCTTCAACCACAACACGGTGGCCGGCAGAAACAAGATTACGAACTCCGGAAGGGGTGCAGGCGACCCTGTTCTCTCCGGATTTTCGTTCAACAGGAATTCCGATATTCATGGCTTGGCTTTTACAGGTAAATAAAGGAGACGCTGAGCGTCATAGAAAAACAATCTACGAATTTACCCTCTCAGAAAAGCATGAACAACCAGCTTCAAGCCTGCCGGGCAGCACTATTAATTGTGATGAGCCCCGCTCCCCACCCAGACGGGGACATACTTCCATGCCGTCTTCATCTCCCTGTTGTTGCTCTGGCACAACGGGTCATGCTGATGAACCAGCGACCAGAACGCTCTGGAGTGATTCATCTGCACCGTGTGACAAAGCTCATGCACCATAATGTAGCGGACAAGATAGTCGGGCAGAAAGAGCAGCTTGCTGTTCAGGGTTATCGTGCGGCGCGATGAGCAGCTTCCCCACCGTGAGTGCTGCAGGCGAACACCGGCAGAAGTGTAGCTGAATCCATGGGCGGCAGCAAGTTTTTCAAGCGCAGGAAGCAGGTGCACCTGAGCCCGCTTTTTCAACCAGAGAGAGAGCAGTTTTTGCGTAAGCGCTTTATCGGCAACATCACCTGAAACAAGGAGCGTACGGTCCAGCTCTTCAATCAGCTCAACCTCTCCGCTTCCTCTATCGTTGTAGACCACGCTCCACGATTCAGCAAACCCCGGGAAATCAATGGTACAGGGTAATCCCCCGGCACTTGAAGGGAGAGGATCAGGGCGATGGGCATCAAATCGGGCCGAAACTTTTTTTATCCACGCCTCATGGTGCAGCAGCAGCGTTGCAATCTGTTTTTTATCGAATCCCGGAGGAACCACTACCACAAGGCCGCCATGCGGCGTCATTTTCAGTCGCGCAGACTTGGCTCTTGCACTCACCTTCAGCGTGTAGGGAAAGGGCGCACTGGCCGCAGAAGGAGTGTTATTCGTAAAAAACGGGAAGGGCATGCTGAATTCCGGTAAAATATTTCCGGCAGATGAAATCGCGCTTCTTCATCTGCCGGAATGAACATTCATGCCTTAATGTAGTGAACAGCAGCAAAAAATCACCTTCAGGTGCATTTCAGCCAAGTGCACTCTGCAGATCGGCAATAAGGTCATCGCAATCTTCAATGCCGATTGAGAGCCTGATAATGGTATCGGTAATTCCCGCTGCCTGTCGGTGATCATAATCCATTGAAGCATGACTCATGGTAGCCGGATGCTCAATCAGTGACTCAACACCACCGAGACTTTCGGCAAGCGAAAAAAGCTTTGTACCCGTCAGCACCCGGTTGACATCTTCGATCTTGCCTTCAAGCTCAAAAGAGACCATACCGCCAAAACTCTTCTGCTGCAATCTGGCAAGCTCATGCTGTGGATGGGCAGGAAGACCCGGGTAGAAAACCCGCTTGACCTTCGGGTGCTTCTCAAGAAATTCCGCTACGGCAAGGGCGTTCTTCTCATGCTCCCTCATACGAACAACAAGGGTTTTGATCCCGCGAAGCACCAGCCAGCAGTCGAACGGCTGCGCGCAGGTTCCGAGCGCATTGACAATAAACTTCAGGCGGGCATCAAGGTCTTCACTATTGGAGAGCACGGCTCCTCCAACCACATCGGAGTGGCCGTTGAGATACTTGGTGGTAGAGTGCACCACAATATCAGCTCCAAGCTCGAAGGGTTTCTGACCGTATGGCGAGAGAAAGGTGTTATCAACAATGGTGAGCAGCCCGTGGGTCTTTGCCAGCAGGGCAACCGCATGAATATCAACCAGATTCAGAAGCGGATTTGAAGGGGTCTCGACCCACACCGCTTTTGTTCTCTCATTGACGTAATGTTCGAGATTGGCTGCCTCCTGCAGATTCACAAAGTGCACCTTGATACCGAAATGCTCTTCGACCGTTGTCATGAGACGGGAGGTACCGCCATAACAGTCATCAGTACAGATAATCTCATCTCCGGATTTGAAGATGCTGAGCGTTGAGGTAATGGCCGCCATACCGGTCGTCACCGCAACAGCGAATGAACACCCTTCAAGCGCGCAGAGGTTGTCTTCGAGCGCCTTGCGTGTCGGGTTGCCGCTCCGGGTGTAATCGAATCCCCGGTGTTTGCCGATATCCTCAAACACAAAGGTCGAGCTCTGGTAGATCGGGGTCATAATGGCGCCGTATGCCTTGTCAGGCCCAACTCCTGCATGGATCGTGTCAGTCTGAAAACTCATTGATAAACTCGCTCGTAAATTAATGGTTGATGTGAACTTGAAAGTAATGATAAAACAAAAAAACCCCTTCCCTGATGATGGAAGAGGTGATTTATTTTCCGGGGTTCTCCCCTGTACTACCAATATGTCGCTCCTCCGGAGCTGAAGAAAAACCGCTCTTGACCATGATGGAGGTGCCCGCTGGTACCCTTGGGATACCTGTTTTGAAAAACCGCTCCGTAAAGCATCGTTTTCACGCATCGTTCTTCCGCTTCATTCCGATTGCGTCGGAGTGCATAGAGCGCAGAAGTAGAATGTGGCACCGTGTCCCGCTGTGAACGGGATCGGTTGTCAAGGCTTCGCAGGGTCTATTCCCTCAGCCTTTCTTGATGACCAGCAATGGTGTGAAGAACACTGTAACAATCGTTAAGGTAAGATTTCAGCAACAAAAATACAAACCGGTCCACCATATTATCATCAGCACACAGCACCCCTCCATCTCATCCGAGCTTCCGGTATTTCAGCATCATGTAGGTCGGATAGGTCAGGCCCGCAACAACCTGGTCGCTGGCGGGAAAATCGGTTCTCTCTTCAAGCAGCTCAAGCGAGACTGATTGCAGTACCTCCGGATCGAGATAGTCCATCATGGTATGGCCGTTCTCGATAAGTTTTATGGACTTGTTGAAAATGTATGAGGTAACCTTTCGTTTGGCATAATAGTCCGATACCCCGTCATTGACATAACTCTCAAGCAGATTGCGAAAGGGGTGCTTGGCCAGAATGGCAATGGTCCCCCCGGGCTTGGCTACACGAATCATCTCAAGAATCGAGTGCGGCACATCATCCGTATGCTGGATGGCATAGAGGCTGGTCACCACATCGAATAGCTCATTTCCGTAAGGGAGTGACTCCATTGCGGCTGTCACAAACTCTCCGCACCCTCTCTCCTGGGCCATCGCAATCTCTTTTTCCGAAACATCCATACCATAAACAACCGCCCCCTGTGAGGCATAGTATGCCCCGTCATGACCACAGCCGCATCCGACATCAAGAAGCACCCTCCCCTTCAGCTCAGGCAGCCGGGAGTAGAACTCCCTCCGGGTCTTCTGCTCCAGATCCTCTGTGCCCGAAGCATACTCTTTGGCAAATTGATCATACTCTTCCATTGCCCTCTCCTTTCCCTGAAATGTACCACATCCCCGTTACACAAAAAAACAGGGCTGATGGGCAATATCCTACTGTGCAGAGATGAAGCTCGGCGCTCCCGGATAGGCACTGCTCCATCTCCATGTTTCGGGAAATTGACACAAATGTGCCTTCACCGGGTTTTGGTGAATATACTCAATCACTGTTTGCAAATGTCCTTCATTGCGGATATAACGATCCCAATATTCACGCATCCAAAGTCTTTTGCCGGGAACGCCGAGCTCCAGCTCGGCATTATGTTTCATCACCCAGCGCCCTGTAAAGGATTTCCATGACTGCACAATCTTTCCCAACTCAATCAAAGGCTCAATAAGAATATGCACATGGTTCGGCATTATACACCAGGCAATTAAAGGATATTTCACACCATCAAATGCAAAAAAGGAGTTCTGTACAACATCTGCTACCACAGGATGTTGTAATGCACAACAACCCATGCCCGAATCCATATATTTTTCTATCAATTTCCGGCGGCACCGCTCTCGCCGATCTTCCGCTACAGAAGCTATCTCGAGTTCAAACTGCTTTAACACCTCTTGTGGAAGACTATCAGCCAAACGAAAGGTGATTGACTGAAGCAAACCTATACGATCGCAATGCGGAAGGTAGCCGCGAGAGTACCACTCCAAGGAAGATCGTTCCCATGAGAGAGAGTTTCCACTATCCCTATCTATCATGCTTTTCTACATGGCCGAGCTGGAGCTCGGCGTTCCCGGACTGGGACTCTACATTCCCAGAGAATACACTGCTCCTGCACCATAATTGTTTGGTTCGGCTTGTTTTTTATGGAGAAACCAATAAAAATACAACAGGATTACGCTTTGTGCAAAACAAAAAAGCCCGAACCGGTTTGTCGGTTCGGGCTTATGGTGGAGATGGCGGGAGCCGAACACCTTTCATTGATAAGCCGTTTAAAGACCGTTCAATAATGTTATACCTAAATCTGTACCCAAAATTATTAACGAATTGTCTCCCTAAGATGTTGGAGTCAAAGATGGGGCATATACGCTCAACCACCTCCCGATCCCCTATCCACCATCCTCGAAAAAACTAGCCACCCATGCCGACCGCACCAAGGGCTTCACCCTCGCCCACTACCTCTTCGACGTACAAAATCCGGCATTATGAATATAAATAACTGTATTTCTTTCGCTGATCCTTTCCTATTCTCTTGTTTCAGCAATATCTTGGTAAGAACGCAAACGAGAGCTACTGTCCAAACTTGTTGAAGGATGAACCAGAGCTGAAATTATCAAGCATTTGCGTACTTGCACGGAACGGAACAGTCTGCTTTTTCAGCATTAGACAGACCAGCCTAAACAATGTTAGGTGTATATAAGCCAAGTACGGCGGTTTTTTGCAAAATTATATCTGACGACAGTTAGGCCTATACGACTTGATTTGCTCTAAAAAGATGATGTTTTCAAGGGTATATACAAGTTAGAGATAATGCGACAAAAATCGCACAAAAACGTTTAGATTCGAAATAATAACTTATCAAGCAAATGAAGAAAGTAAGCACAAAGCCTTTAATATTTAGTGGGGTTTTTCTTTATCTAAACAATGAAAAACTATTAATTGATAGCTTTCAAGAACATCTTCAAGCTGGCCCTTACACTACTAATGATGAAAGTAAAGTTCAAATATTTAATATTGAATACGAAGATAATTATCTGAAAATAAATTTTGGAGAAGGAACAGTTGGACCAAGAAATCCAAATGTATTTAATTTTGATACGAAAGAAGAAGAACCAAATCCAAGAAAGAAAAATCAAGTTGAACCAAGACAAACATTTGCAATTGTAGATTTTAAAACTAGCTTTTTATGGATTAGTAATTCTAAAAAAAGATCTGCATTAATAGACTTATTCAAAGAGCACATCAAAACATCATCAATAACTATAAAAGAAATTTATGATGAAAAGCAATTTATAGCAATACTCAAAAGTCTTGATAATATAAAAATTTCTGCAGTGCCAGAGCTATTTAGTGAATCGGGATTATTAAGCAAAACTTTATCAGAAGAAATTAATGGTTATGAAGCCAGTGTAGCAACATTAAGTTTAGCGTATAATAACAGAATGACATCAGATTACTTAATAGAAAAAGTTAAATCTATTTTTAAGCAAAAAAATTTTTTAAAAAATATCGTAATTTCAGGGAAAGATGAAAATAATTTAGGAATGCTATTTAACACAGAAGGGTTTTCAAGAAAAATAGATATTGAAGCACTTGTAGATGAAGATGAAATGTTTACGGCAGCAGATGTTTACAATAAATTAATCAGTAAAATTAAAAAAGAAAATGCTTAAAAAGATTCTTTTAATAGCTTTTTCAATTGTTGTCATATTAATTTTTTCTTTAATGACCAACATTAATAACAAAGCATTTGACGTTGTTGCTACATTTTTATCTACAACTACAGGCTTTACAATTACTGCATTATCAATTATTGCAACGTCACCTTTTTCTAAAAATCTTTATGACCAAGAAAGCAAAAAAGATAATTCTAAAACTTTACTTCACGAGCTTGTAGATAAGTTTAGAGTTTCAATGATGCTTTTTATTGCTACAATAAGCTTAATAATATTTCTTAACCTATTTCCTGAAAATTATATTGCAACAACAATTACAATATTTAAAAACAAAATAACTACAATAGAAATCTTAAAATCAACTGCATTATACTTTTCGATTTTGTCGTTAATTTCATTTTTGATTCTATTTATTACATTTTCAAAATTCGTAATCAAATCAGGAAAGTCGATTAAATAAGCACTACCTCTACCACACGCTAAAACTCATGGTTAGTTGTTCGTTGGTTATAAAAAAAGCTTTCTATAAGCCGCCACTATATCTATCACTGGGTCGTTATTGGTAATTTAAAGCACGAGCCCATGAACTTTCAACAATTAAGAATGGTACGCGAAGCTGTAGAAAAGAAGGCTGTTTTATTAAAAAAGGTTGAGGGGAAATATCATGCAGTTGCAGGTGTACCATATTCTAATTATATTATTTTACAAATAAGAGAAAGAACATTTGTATTAGTACAGTCAAACATTTTTAAGGTAATTATAAAAAGCGTCTTAGTTATGGCGAACAACAAATTTCCTAAAAATTTTGGCACTGGAAATTCTAAAGATGTGTTAGAAGCGATTTACAACATAGAACCGTGGTGGGACATAGATAAATTTAGTGAAGTTTTAAAAAATGAACAGTTTTGTTATGTTGTGGAAATTAAGGGGGGTGAAATTTTAGAGAATGTTTTAAGAATAGATTTATTTAGAGAGTACAAGCAAATAAATAGCGTGAAAAATGATTTTGTTGGCGGATTATTCCATTGTTTAAAGCATTTCAGTTATAATGGCAAACCACTTTCCACTCACAAGCAAATAAACGATGTAAAATCACCAATGAATGTGATTGAAAAAATAGTAGAAATATTTTATTTTGGGATGCAGCTTAAACCAAATGGGAAAAATATAAATTTTGAAATTGGTATTGACGAAACTTATAAATATCATTTAGGGACTTTTTTCGAAGAGGCAACAGAAATATATTTTGTAAATACTTTATTCATTAGAAAAATGAAATAAAATACCGGTAACATTGCATAAACTGCCAAGGCTTTGTCCCGTCGCACACGGCCCACCATACAAAGCTCCGGCGCCTGGGCAGGGGACGTCAAATTATCGTTACCGCTGCCCCTTCTCATTTTTCCCATCCACCCAAAAAGCATCCCTCACCCTCCGCTTTCAGAACCGCCACTCCCCCGCAACTCCCTTTCAACCACCTCCAGCACATCATCGCGCTCCAGAACCAACCGCGCCAACTGCCGGTCAATCTCAAGCCGTAACGTCGGTGATGCAATTTTCTCCGCCACAGCCTTCGCCTTCGTCAAATACTCCAGGTCAGCGCCCCGGTCACGCAGCTCAAATCGTACCGGGTAAATAATCTCGATCTTTGCCTGTTCAAAATCAGTTCCTTCCCACCGGCAGAAAATTCTGAACAGCCGGTTCTCTGTCAACTCAAGCTGAGCCGCCTTTTGTGCCAGCAGCGTATTCAGAATCTGAAACTCCGTTTCAATGGCCACTGCCGAAGAAATCTGCGTTCTGTACTGCCTTAACGGCGTTAAATGTGCCATCCGGTTAATCATCTCAACCTTCCGCTCCATCGCATCGAGCAGCCCGGCAAGGGCATCAGCATCTGCCTGCAAGAGATAAGGCTTCTTTGCAGGCAAGGTATCCTCATCCATCACAATCACACCGCCTGCACCGGTACTTGCATCATCCTTTGCATTCTTCACCAGCGTCTTATGATTCGAACTCCGAATCATCTGCGAAAGCTCTGAAAGGTCATTATACAGGCTCATCTGCACCCGCGCCACATCCTGCAAATCACTGATTGCCAGCCCTGGCATCAGCGGCTTTGTGTTGTAATGCGGCACAGCAGGCACAACACCAATCGGATTCACCATTGTTGACTCCAGCACCGGCTCCTCCCGCCTTGTGGCGCGCCACACCTCAACGCTCTTTGGTGTCCATATCCGGTACCGGTAATCACCCGCGCTCTTCAAACCCTCCCGCACCTTCAGGTAGCTCAATTCAAGTTTCCCGAAGGGATTCTCCGTAAAATCCCAGTCAAGCACATGCTCCGGAAAATAGAGGCGCAAATACGGCCGCACATCGCGCTCAATCTCATCAGCCTTTGTGCGCACTTTCGCCGCAGGCTTATCCATCACAATCCAGCACACCCCAAACACCGAAGCCCACTCCTGAGATGATTTCATAAACTCATTGAGCGAGCACTCCTGCTTGTCAGCATTCACCGCCATCGCCAGCAAGGCGCGGTTATTTTCAAGAGATCCAAAGCTCCGCTTCGGCGGTTCACGCCAAATAAAGCCCGAATAGGTATGCACCACACTCTTGCAATGATTATCCATCGGAGTCTGCCGCAACCGCTCCGCATACGAAACCCGCCGCTCCTCATGATACCGGTACAACAACTCTGCCTCCTGCCAGCTCCGTCCGCCCCTATAAGCCCGGCCAAAAAACTCCCACTCCTTCAGATTCTCCCGATACACATCATGAACCTGCTCCAGCTCCGCCCGCTTTCCACTCTTTGCCATATCATCATCTCCTCGTCAACTCTCCATTGATTCACACCCTCCAATGTTCCGGCTGCCCCTTATAACTCCGTTGAGGCAAACGAACCGGAAACAACTTCTCAACCGGATACCCGATCGCATCCGAAGCATGCGTCAGCTCCGGTCGCGTCAACTTGTCAATCTCACCATTTTTCCAAGCCACCTGTTCCAGGTCACGCACCAGACAAGGGCAATTCTCCACCGTCAAGAGCCCCTCACGCAGCAACTTGTTCACCGCATTCACTCTGCTCTTCACCGGCGGATGAGCCGGGCGCGCCACAACATTAAACCCTTTATCCTTCAGAATCGTAAAATCCGTCTTGTCAGATGAACTCTTGCGCGCCCGTCCTGCCGGGTCCGGAAACACCGTTATACCCGGATATCGCTCATACAGCACATCCGCCAAATCATAGGTCGAAGCGTCCTGCAGCCGGATTTCATAAAAGCAGTGAATATGACGCTCATCAAGAACGGTAAACACCACCGCCGTCATGTAATCCACATTAAAATCAATGCCCGCCATAATTTCGCACCCCTCCGGCACCGTCCGGCCTCCGCAGTGCCGCAACCGGTCAAAATACTTGTACACCCGGCCCGCCGTAAGGTTCAAAAACTCACCATTCATATAAGCGCGCCGCTGCTGCTCATCAAACGCCTTCTCCAGCATCGTCACAAACTGAGTTGGCAAATGCACATTATCAGCCGTCCGCCCAACCACAACCCCCAGGTCATACTGCCCATCCAGGTTCCGCGCAACATCATACCCCCAATTCAACTGCTCCGGCGTCCCCGTCAAAAACAGCTCCCTGTGCTTCGCCGCCGGATGGCGCAACCGCGACAACACATTATCAAACACCACCTCCTTCATCAAAAACGGCTCATCAATCCCCGCACTCCCAAGGTTCGGCCCCTTCAGCGAATCAGGATGATCACCTGATCCAATCCAGATATTGCCATTCCAGTTCTTGATAAAAAACTCATGGTTCGTCTTGTGGTAGGTATACCGCGCACCAGCCGCATCAAGTAGCTCCGAAATCGAAATAATCACCGTCTTGCGCGCCTGCTTGTACGAAGGAGATACATACAAATGGGGAACAGGAGCATTTATATAGGAGCACCAGATTGAGCGCAACGCCCCAATCCTTGTTTTGCCGCACCCATACCCGCCAACCAGCAGCTTGATAAAATTCGGCAGCTCCCAAAACTCCCGCTGATGTTGCAGCATCCGCCTCTTGTCAATGACGAACTTCATCCCCGGCTCTGCTGTTGCATGAGCGCGGCAAACTGCTGATCATTCTTCTCTTTGGAACCATAGCTCGATCCCACCCAGAACGCATTCACATTCTTCAACTCGCTTGCCATAACGCCAAGGAGAAAAATCAGGGTATCCTTGATCGAACTATTAATCTGCACTCTGTTCCCCATCGATGCAATCAAGGTCAACAGCACCCCGAAAAAGCCCAGGTTGTAAATCACCGCAAGCGCAATCTGAGGCCACAGGTTCTTTGCCTCAACGGCCATATCGCGCGCGCCCTGCCGATCCTTGATCTCAAGCTCAAACACATTAATACCCTGCTGCAACATCTGCAGGTTATACTCATTATCAAGCTTCTGCAACGCAAGCCGCTCTTCGGGAGTCCACTTTTCAATCCGCTTCGCCAGCTCCTCTTCTGTTCCACCTTCACTGCCAAGCACCTTCCCGGCCAAAAACTTCACGGCACTTCCCGCAAGCGGGCCGCCAAGCGCTGTCGCCAAAACCGGAGCAGCACTGCCAAGTATCTTTTTCAGAATGTTCATCGCTACGCATTGGTATAATCAATAAAGCCCTTGTTGACCTCCTTCACCTTGCGAACCAGCCGGTACACTCCGCCCCCTTCGCGCGTCTTGCTTGCATCGGTATTCCCCTCAATGGTATGCAGCAACCCGCCGTTGATGCTTTCAATAATACCCGTATGGCCAAGTCCGGATCCATGATCCATAATGAAAACCATGCCGGGCATCACCAGCGAGGGATTATTGCGCGCATCATAAGCATTGATCCTTGCCGCCCCGGCCTCCTGGCACCTGTTCCAGTGGTCAAGGCACCCGCCAGTTTTCGGCATCGGGTTTTCTCTCCCCGCCAACCGCGCTGCTCCGTCAAAGCACCAATGCACAAACGCACAGCACCACGAATAACCGGGCGGCACATTAACACTCTTCAAATAAGCCTCAACCTCCGGGCCTCTGTTCGAGTTGCGAGGCTGTTCACGAACATTTTTAACCACTTCGCACGCCGCAACCGCAACAACACTCGCCAAAAAGCGCGAAGGTGGAGCACCGGCGCCGTCATGCTCATCATCATAAAAAAGGGCATGCCAGGTCAGCGGCCCAATCTCGCCATCCTGAACGAGCGGGCGCCCGGCAGCATCCACATTGCGCGCCTGAAACAGCATAACTGCTTCAACGGTTTTGCTTCCAAAAATCGGATCGTCCGTGTCAAGGCGGATTGAATCGTCAGTTTCAGCAGCGAGCAGCTCATTCAGTCGCTGCTTCACCGCCTTCATAATGACGCCATTGATCTCGCCGAGTTTAATGATGCTTCCGGGATAGTTCATCTCACTCCTCCGTTTAGGGTTTAGCATAATGGACAATTGCAACAATAAGCCCGATACCCTCCACCAGCAGGCCAAGAGCCGTCAGAATGAGGCCGATTTGCCATCTGCGGTTGCTTTCCATCCGGTCAAAAATCTTATTCACGGCTTTCTCCGTTTTGGTTTGCCTGTCTGCAAGCGCAACTATTTTTTCGCCCTGCTCAATAATGTGAGAGCAGCAAAAATCATCATTAGCCATAGTGCTTTCTCATTTTCTCTTGATAAGAACGCTCTGTATTTGCATATCAGAGAACCACTCCACAGATGGTCCCATAAGTACCCCAGGTGAGATAACTATTTCCTGTAACTGCCGCGCCAGCGCTTCCTCCCATTCCTCCAGTGCAATCTCCTAACTCAGCATAGTCATAACCACTCCCTGTCTCGCCGTCATTGCCAAGGTCTCCGCCATATCCTCCCGGATAGGCATTCAGCATCCACCAATTGCCATCATCAGGATTTTGCTCGGCATAGAATCCTCCGCTGCCGCCACCACCGCCACCGCCGCCGATTGTTCCGTTGTTCTGAATTGTTGTGTTTGAACTCACTATGAGCGCCGGGCCTCCATTTCCCCCTACTCCGCCTTGCGATGTATTGCCCTGAAATCTCCATTTAAGCGTACTGTCGCCTTCGGCAAAGTATCCACCAGTCAACAATTGACCGGGTTCACCGGTCAGGTAAATCGAGTTCATAAGCACCGTGCTCGACGAAAGCCCGCCAACGCCGGGGGTTCTTCCCGCGCCACCGCCGCCACCCCCTCCGGCGGCTGAGCCTCCCGCGCCGCCAGCACCCGCGATAGTGCCATTATTGACAAGCGTTACGGTATCACCCGTCACAAAATCCCTTATCCGCATTGCCGGGCTGCTTGCCGAATTGCTGCCTACAACAACACCACTATTAACCGTCACCGTAATGTCACTCTTGCCAGCGATATAGGTTGAGCCTACCTGATTTATCAGATCATAATTCAATGTGTCAGCCGACAAGACAATGGCAATCGTCACCCGTCCACTCCAGACAACAGTCCCATTGCAGGCTATACTGGTCAACACCGTGCCATTGAAGGTTGCAGCCGTTACGTCTGTCCCGTTATAGCTCAAAGTCATGTTGTGGTAATCGTCAGCGTTGTTCCCGTCAAAGAAAACTTTGCCCCTCCGTAATCCGTAGCACTTCCTTTCTGTTTGGCTGGAGTAAATCCAAGCGCATTGATCACATTCGCCGAAGTCACACTTACATTGCTCCCTGCCGGGCCCGGCGCGCCCCGTGGAGCTGCTTCAACCACAACAGCAGGTGCCGTTGTAACCACAATCACAACCGTGCTGCTCATCGCGTCTGATCCTTGGCCACGGTAAACGTCCCGGCCACATAGGTTCTTGGTTCACTGTTTATCGTCACCTCAATATCATACTGGTAGGTGCCGGGGGTATAGCTGGTCGTTTCCAAAGATGGGATTGACCATATCAGCACAGCATCCGCAATCTCAAGCCCGGCATCAAGGGTAAACTCCCCAAGCAAGCTCCCGTCACGCTTGCGAATCTGTATGCGGGCTGTTGCATCAGCAAGGTCAAGCGGAACGCCATCAACCGTAAAGCCGAACTGCTCAGAGAAGTAATCTCCCCTTACAATACCTGTGTTATATTTCCCCGGCAGATAAGCCGTATTCGTGCTCATAATTCCATCAATTATGGTTCACTACCCAGCCCCGGCTCTCAAGTTGAGCCACAAACACCAGATTCTCCGGAGTCACGTTCCCGTTACTCCCGCCGATATTCAGGTTCCCGTTATCAATCGCCGATCCGGCAAGGTTCCGGATAAATCGGTTGACATCAGCATCCGGGAGTGAAGTGTCCGAAAGGACAATCACCACACCATCCGGCCACTCAGGCACAAAATCGACTTCGCAGGCAATACCGGTTCCGGCAAGGCGAATCTCCTGCAACGATGCCGGAAGAGAAGAGACATCACCATCTACCATGCTGTTGCTCAAGTCAAGCTTCTGCAGAGCGGTCAAAGAGCTCAAACCAGTGATCGAACCATAAAGCGTCCCGTCACCAAGGGTGTTGAACTCCGTCATCAACTGTACATCACCCTTTAATACCAGGTCAAACCGTCCGGCAACCGGATAGACTGTTGCACACCGTTTTGTAACGCCTTCAAACCGGACCTGATAAGCCATGCCGCGCCCCCAGTTCAACGTCACAATTCCCGCCGTACCACTCAATTCCAGAGTCCGGCTTCCCGGTTCAAGAATTTTGTAATGCAACCCCATCATCTGGTGCGGATAATCCCTGTTCCGCCACCTGTCCCGGTCAACTGCTTGGCCCATGGCGTTCCACCCCCGCGCCGGTAACTGAGTCAACTTCTCATTAAACGGTATCATACCTTTCTCTTGTCATCTTCTCAGCCTCTGCCGCTCACTCACCGGCCGCATATCCACCCGCACAAACCCGTATCCCGTATCATACTCCACGCCTATAGTCAGCGTCTTCAAAAACTCCCGTTCATACTCACCCCGGTAAAACCGCATCATCTCAACCAGCCCCGAGCCGCCAACCGAAGCCGCCAGCCGGGGCAAAACGTACCACCCCAGCACCCGGGTTGTGCTCGCCGGAACCCACTGCACCGGGTTCAGTTTTTCCGAATCAAAATCAGGGTAGTTGTTCCAGACGGGAGTCACTCCGGCGTATAGCCCGTACTCTGAAGAGCCGTCAACCAACAGCGAACCAATACCACCATACGGGTAGGGAGTGCGGAGGTTCGGCCACCACCGCAGGCGCAAATCGGCAATCACATCCGCCGCCGCCTGCTCGTGGTACTCCGTAAAAGAGTCAACCCCATGCTCAAACACATAGGGCTGAATCCGCTGAAGGTCACTGTCATCACTAAAAATCATCGCTCATCTCCTCTTCATCCCCCAGCCATCTCAATCATCATCATCTTCTCTTCCTTTCGTGCCTTTTCGTGCCTTTCGGGCTTCAAAATCTTCCTCAGCGCCAAGCACTTATTTCCTCAGCTTGCAAGCCAGGTTCGGGTCAAGGCACTTCACCGCATACAGCACATCAAGGGCCACCTTCACATTCGAAGAGTCCGGTGCATACCAGATTCGAGAGCGCATCGCAAGCCCGCTCTTCTCATCCACAACGCTTGCAACCTTCGCATTGCCAAGCTTCTCGCCAATGTCCGACAGGGGCGCCATGGCAAGCGCAAACGCATTCTTGTGAAAAGCCATATTTTCGGTATGGTTGCTCAGGCTCACCGTCACCACTGCATTATCAGCAACATCCTGAGCCAGTGGAGGGTAGATTTGCACACCCGTAAACGCATTCCCCGATGCCGTCACCGGAGTGCTGTTCACCACCGCATAGCGCTGCGTGTCGCCTGCAATCGCAAACGTATCGCCAAACAACAGCGTGCCGGTTACTGTTGCCGCATCAAGGTTGATAAAGGTTGCTTCCTTCAGAAACGCGCCGTTAACGGCGAGCGTCCCCGTCGAAGCCGTACCCTTTACATGCGAGCCTACATTCTGGTTTCCGAAAATCTCAAAGCCGAGCCAGTTTCCGATAAACCCGGTTTTCAGTACCTCCTGAGCCGCAACACCGGCAAGGTTGTTATTGGCAAACAGCTTCTGAAATCCAGCCCGCATGGTCGAGCCAACCTCCAGATAGAGCTGCCCGTCATCCATCGGCACCCGGTTATCAAACATCACCTGCCCAACGGAGGTCAAATCATCCACCGCCGTTGTGGCCTGCGCATCCACATACCACGGTACATAACCGGCAAGTCCGTTCAGCTTCAAATCAATATCCTTGGCAATGGCATATACTGCCGGGCGGATATGGTCTGTGATAATCTGCTCACCGGTAAAGGTCAGCTCCTTGTCCGTCAGCGAAAACTTCACCTCCTTCCAGTAATCGAGCGACATCTCCACATAAGAGGTTGCCACACTCTGGTCATTGGAAGGCGCATCCTGAGCCTCAAAGGTTCCCGGCCTTTTGATCTCAATTTTTTTGCCCTTCTCTTTCACATCCTTGTCATAGCCACGGTGTACCCTTGATGCCATGCCCAGCGTTGCCTCAAGCGCAATTAAACCCTCCTGCGCATAAAAATAGGGATCATAAACTCCCAACGTATTCGTAGCCATTTCACTTGCTCCTCATCGTTTCATTCATAAAAATCGTAACCCACTTCATCCAACTCATCGTAACTCTCCTGTCATTTCGAATCCCGATGCAATCGGGTGAGAAATCTCTCTTACTTCTTCTCATCCCTCAGCACCCTGCACTGTTAACGTTCAATCACCACGGTCCTCCCCGCCTTCGCCGCCGCATCCCGCACCGCCCGGTACTTTGCCGGGTCCTTCGCATCCTCAACGCTCAGCTTGAATGCCGATTCGTCGCCGGTTGTTTCGGTCGTACTACCGCCCGCGCCACTTCCCGAAGGTCCAGCCGGGAGGTGGTGCGGGTTTGCTTGTAAAAAGTCATGCACAAACTGTTCAACCGTAACCGGCTTGCCGCTCTTGTACATCGGCGCTCCATTTTCACGGACTTCAACCTGATCGGTTTTCTGGTCATAGTGAACGTTCCCCTTCAGCAGTGTTACAATCTGAGCCGGGTTGATGGCTTTGGATGTCGAAGCCGCAGCAAGCAGGGTATTGTCAACCCTGATGGTTCGTAACTGTTCGGTAAGGGATGCAATATCTTTATCGCGCTGGCCAATCACCTCATCCTTCTCTTTGACCGTCTGTGCCAAAATCTTCTCAAAGTCACCCTTCTTCTCCAGCACCTCGCGCTCCTGCTGCGCCTTGGCCTCTTTGAGTGTCCGGTACTCTTCAACGTTCACATCGGCAAACTCTTTCAGTTTGCCTTTAATCAAGGCGTCAACCTCGGTCTGTGAATAGTTTTTTTTCTCTGAGCCCTGCGATTGTTCTTCGCTTCCGGCACCCTCGGTGTTCCCCGGCTGCCGCTCGTCACCCTTCTTCTCCTTTTCACCGTTCGTTATAGCCATACCAGCTCCAGTTTTATTTATCGCCACTCAATATTTGATATAATTATCAAATAAATATACTGAAA
Organism: Candidatus Chlorobium masyuteum; assembly: GCF_011601315.1. Taxonomy (NCBI): domain Bacteria; kingdom Pseudomonadati; phylum Chlorobiota; class Chlorobiia; order Chlorobiales; family Chlorobiaceae; genus Chlorobium; species Candidatus Chlorobium masyuteum. The sequence continues at coordinate 44,958 of NZ_JAAORA010000004.1, forward strand.
CGCAGTAATAATTTGAAAGAAATATCAAATTAAAAGACGTGAAAATGCAAGGCAGCAGCGTGAATTATTGGGTAAAAATAAACCGGTGAAGCACTGTAAATCAAAGCGCTTGAGTATATTAATTCTTTGTTTTCTCTGTCAGCAGCTTCAATAAAGAGATAAAACTCTAAGCTGAGTAAAGGGAGATAAGATCAACTATTGCAGAAAAGATCATCGATAGAGGTAGGCTATAAAAAAAGAAACGCCCCCAACAAGTGAAGGCGTCAGACCGGAGATACTATCTCTGGTGATGTTATGGCTTCAATATAATCGTTAGTTATGAATAAAGAAAACACTCAACATGTAAAAGAAAGGGTGCAAGTCTATGTGGATGGTTTTAACCTCTATTTTGGCATGCTTGAAGCAGGGTATGACTACTGTAAATGGTTAAACCTGAAACTATTGGCAACAAACCTGCTGAAGCCGAATCAGGAATTGGTCTGTGTGAAATATTTTACCAGCAGAGTTAGTGACAACCCTGACAAGCAAAAACGGCAAACAACATATATCGAAGCACTTGAGTCAGAAGGAGTACACATCTTATACGGTCACTACCAGAGAAACACCATAGAATGCAAACGTTGCGGGAATATTTGGGCCTCCTACAATGAAAAAATGACCGATGTCAATATTGCCACTCAAATGCTGATAGGGGCCTATCAGAATCAGTACGATATGGCTATGCTGATTTCAGGCGATAGTGATCTGGTTCCTCCCATTCGTCAAATTCATGAACTATTTCCCTTGAAAAGGGTCTTTGTAGCATTTCCGCCAAAACGGCATAATCAATCTGTCGCATTGGTTGCAAAAGGTTCAATGACGATAGGACGAAAAAAACTGGTTGAGAGCCAGTTCAGTGAATCGGTGAAAAAACGAGATGGTTTTCTTCTGCAAAAGCCAACCGACTGGCAGTAAACGATTAGCTTTACGAAAGCATATAAGTGCTGGCAGCTCTAAAACTGCTTGCCTGCGCTCTCTTCCATATCTTCCACCGACTATCATGCCCCTGAGCCAAAAGGAAATCCGTGATAACGCTTTAAAATTCGCCTATGAATGGGCAGACGTTTCGCGCGAAAGAGCAGAAGCACAGACGTTCTGGAATGAATTCTTCATGATCTTTGGCATTTCGCGACGCCGTGTTGCCACCTTTGAAGAACCCGTAAAAAAACTGGCTGAAAAGAGAGGTTCAATAGACCTCTTCTGGAAAGGCACCCTTGTCGTTGAACACAAATCCAAAGGGCAGGATCTCGACAAAGCCTACACCCAAGCACTTGATTACTTTATTAATCTCAAAGAAGAAGAACTACCAAAATTTGTTCTTGTATCCGACTTTGCCCGTTTCCGCCTATATGATCTTGATAAAGGCGGTGAACATGAATTTTCTCTGTCAGACCTGCCCAAGTACATAGGCCACTTTGGCTTTATTTCTGGCTATCAGGAGCGAACCTACAAAGATGAAGACCCCGTCAATATCAAGGTAGCTGAAAAAATGGGCCAGCTTCATGATGCACTGCTCAATTCCGGCTACGACGGCCATAATCTCGAAGTTTTTCTTGTAAGGCTTGTTTATTGCCTTTTTGCCGACGACACCGGCATCTTCAATACAAAAGATGATTTTGAGTACTATCTTCGCGAAAAGACCAAACAAGATGGTTCCGATACCGGCAGAGCTATTGCTGAACTCTTTCAGGTGCTCGATACTCCGCCCGCCAGTCGGCAGAAGACTCTCGATGAAGAGCTTTCCCGTTTTCCCTATGTCAACGGCTTGCTTTTCCATGAAACATTCCGTTTTCCCAATTTCGATACTGCCATGCGTCAGTTGCTGCTTGATTGCTGCATCTTCGATTGGGGTCTGGTATCACCAGCTATTTTCGGTTCCCTCTTTCAGAGTGTAATGGACAAAAACAAACGCCGCAACCTTGGCGCCCATTACACATCAGAAAAAAACATTCTCAAAGTCATACGTGGTCTTTTTCTTGATGATCTTCGTCTCGAATTAGAATCAAGCAAAAGCAGCGCAAAGAAGCTGCTGGCCTTTCATGATAAAATTGCCTCCATGCGCTTTTTCGATCCAGCCTGTGGTTGTGGCAACTTTTTGGTCATTACCTACCGTGAAATGCGTCTGCTCGAGTTGGAGGTGTTGCGCCAATACCTCACTCTCACATCAGTACGCTATAGGGCAGGGAATACCCAGCTCGAAACCGATGTCAGTGTTATGTCAAAAATTGATGTTGACCAGTTCTTTGGCATCGAAATCGAAGAATTTCCTGTTCGCATTGCCCAGGTTGCCCTCTGGTTGACCGACCACCAAATGAACATGCGGCTCTCCGAAGCATTCGGTCAAACCTACGTCCGCCTGCCACTTGTTCACTCCCCAAATATTTTCTGTGACAACGCGATCCGCCTCGATTGGGAAACACTCTTTCCATCAAAAGAGAACCTTCTTATCCTTGGCAATCCGCCCTTCATCGGCAAACAAAACCGTAATGTTGCCCAAATGGCCGATATGGATTTTCTATGCCAGCCACTCAAAACCAAAGGTCTGCCAAACTATAGAATCCTCGACTATGTGTCGCTCTGGTATATTAAAACAGCACTTTTCATTGAAAAAAGCTCTGTAAAAGTAGCATTCGTATCCACTAATAGTATTACCCAGGGGGAACAGGTTGCTGTACTCTGGCAATTCTTGCTCTCAAAAGGTATCAAGATCAGTTTTGCACACCGTACCTTCAAATGGAGCAATGAAGCCCGAGGCAAAGCGCAGGTTTTTTGTGTCATCATTGGTTTTTCATGCAATGGCCAAAATGAAACCAAACGGCTCTTCGACTACGAAACCCCGAAAAGCGAAGCATATGAAGTTCATGTGAAGAATATCAATCCATACCTTGTCGATGCTCCCGATATTGTCATTCCTTCGCGCAACAAACCGCTATGTAATATTCCAGAAATGCTTTATGGCAGCAAACCTGTTGATGATGGGAATCTTTTTTTAGATGATGCAGAAAAAGATGATTTGTTGAGAAAAGAACCAAAAGCCGAAAAATTTATTCGGCGAGTAATTAGCGCCCATGAATTTATCAATGGGAAAAATCGGTGGTGCTTATGGTTAAAAGAGGTATCGCCCAATGAGTGGCGGAATCTGCCGGAAATTGTGAAAAGGGTAGAAGCTGTGAGAGATTTTCGGATGCAAAGCACAAAAGTATCTACAGTACAATTAGCAGAAATGTCATATCTATTTGGGGAAATACGTCAACCGGAAACGGATTATGTTATTATTCCTCTCCACTCTTCTGAGCATCGCAAGTTTGTTCCTATCGGATATTTTTCAAAGGAAAACATACTTCATAACTCTTGTTCTGCTGTTCCCAACGCAACCCTATACCATTTCGGGATTTTAACAAGCACCATGCACATGGCATGGATGCGGGCGGTATGCGGACGTTTAGAAGGTCGTTACCGATACTCAAACAACATCGTTTACAACAACTACCCCTTTCCCGAAGCCGTCAGCGAAAAGCAACAGACCAAAGTTGAAGAAAAAGGCCAGGCAGTGCTCTCAGTACGTGAACTCTTCCCCGGCTCAACTCTCGCCGATCTCTACGACCCGCTCTCCATGCCAAAAGAGCTGCACAAAGCACACCGGGAGCTGGATGAAGCTGTCGATACCTGTTACCGCCGATCACCCTTCAAAACCGAACTCGAACGCCTAGAATACCTTTTCGAACTCTACACCAAATACGCCGAACCCCTCACCCATGCAATGAAAAAAAACACAAAACGTAAACTTCCGAACAAGAAATAATAAACATGCTTTTTCCAACCTTGTTGGTTTGAATGGTTGTAATTATGGTATTCGTTTCTATTCCTTTGAGCATCAACCACCCACAAGCTCGGTAAGGTAGTTCTTCATGGATATGTGTTTCCCTATGCCGAGTTTTTTGTGAATTTTGTAGCGTATTGTTTCCATTCCCCTTGTCGAAACGCCGATTGATCGGGCAATCTCCTTTGTTTCATAGTTCAGTTTGACAAGCAGGCTGATTTTCAGCTCCCGATGGTTCAGGTTGGGGTATCTTTTCTGCAGAGTCGAAAGGAAAGCCGAATCAGCTTCCGTGAGCTCCATATTCAACTGCATTTCTGTAACCGTGGTTTTGATCAATTTCTTACAGGTATCTGTAATTACTCTTTTCTGTGTTGAATCCACGTCCAACGCATAGGCCAGGTCAAGGAGTTTACCCAATTGCTCTTTCTTGTCAGTATTTGATCCTGTAATTCGTGCAAGTTGCAGCACCTGCGCTTCTACTCTTGCCTTGAGGGCAGCAACTTCTCTTTCCAACTCAATAGCAGATCTCACCGTCGTTTTTTGTCTGTTGCTCATTAATCATTGGAATTATTGAGATTCCAGGTTTGAAAGTGCAGATGTATACACTTCAGATTATGGAAAAAGAAAATACATACCTGATTTCTGATATTGCAATCTGATTACGTATATTTCTCTTGAAATATACCGATTTAGTTTTATGCTTACATCAAGCGGTTTTATCCTTCTAATAGCACTTTGGTAAGAGGTAACCTGTTATATCACAGGCTGATGAATTCAACCGTTAGAAGTCCAACCTACAAAGGAGGCTTTATATGAAAGTTATCTTACATCGTTTGAATCTTGCTGCATTTATTCTGCTGACATCGTTGATTGTCGGTTGCGCCACACAGTTAGCCCCGTTGTATGATAAAGCTATTGTTGATGGAATTACAGCCGCAAACAAGGACGCAATGACGCTTTTTGCTTCAGCATCCAGCGGACTTAAGCCGGAGTCATATTCAACACGCACTGATATCTATAACAAGATCATTGGCAGTCTCGATGCCCTTGAAGTTCAGGCAAAAGCGCGCCCTGTTCCTAAAACAAAGGCTAACGAGGCCGTGAACAAATGGCTTGAGAAGAGAGGTATTCCTACCCTAACAAATGATGAAGTCCCAAGTGCCACGGCTATTGGCAAGATTTCCCTGACACTTAAGAGGATGAGAGATACAGATCGAGCACAGGGTGTTACTGCTACTGAAGTGCAGGCCTTTAAGAACCAGACAGTCATATACATGGATCAAGCAATAACCTACGAATCATTCTTGGAACGTTAAGTCAAATTTTGGGGAGATATTAAATGACAATCAATGTTGATCAACTAATTGCTGACATCAAAAACGTGTCTACACGAATTATTAACAGTGATATATCTACTGTCCGTGGTTTTTCAGATAGGCAGGTTAAAGCTATTGCATTGCAGGCCGCATACGTTGCTGGAGGTATTACTACTGGAGAGATCACCGATGAAACTCGGGATTTTTTTCTGGATGGAATTGAAGACATGGCCACCAACTTCGTTAAGACGCTTAGAGGTATAGTGAGTATCACCATTGAGAAAATATGGAATGCCGTGATCGGCGTTATCTGGCAGGCAATTGCTTCTGCGACAGGTATCGTTATACCAATTCATTCTATGAGCTAAGGCTTGTTCTCCCGACGGTGCGATAGTGTGTGTTGATCGATAATGCCACGTAGCGCACATGATCTTTGTGAATTTAATACATGGTTTCGCTTCGCTCCATTTGCGCAAGCACGAGCGTGATCCGGACGTTCCCACTCCGACGAGAAGGCCGCAAAGGTTTCTCTCCGGCTTTGTCATGCCACTTGCAGAATGAAAAGCAAGTGACTCGCCAAAGCCTCCGTTCAACCATTGCTTTCCGGTAAACCGTCAGCTCACAGCAGATGCACCAGTGCAGACTACCGCACAGGCGCAGGAACAATAACAAACAGCCAGGGAAAGTGTGACCCTGCCCGCTACGCCGTCAGGGTCACAGGGGGAAGCTCACAAAGAAACACCAGGCTTCGCTTTTCTCCCATTCAGGCGCTGCACTCCGCTTCGCTCCATTTGCGCAGCACAAGCGTGATCCGGAAGCTCATACTCCAACGGGAAGGGTGCAACGAATGCGGCGAACCTTTCAAAAGCCGCAGTACCCCAAGAGCAGCTTTTTTCAGGAGCGCCGGCATCCATTGCTCTGCGAAGGCCGGCAGCTCACAGAAGAGGCGCCACGCCTCCGTGCCTCCGCCTACGGGACATCGCTAACGCTCCAGGTGGCCGGTGCGGCGTCCCTTGCACCGTCCATCCTTCCGCTTCCGCTCTCGCCCTCCAGCTCCGGTACTCGGCAAGGTCGCCAGACTGCCCCCTGTCGCACTCACTCCGACGAGAAGGCCGCAAAGGTTTCTCTCCGGCTTTGTCATGCCACTTGCAGAATAAGAAGCAAGTGACTCGCCAAAGCCCCCGTTCAACCATTGCTTTCCGGTAAACCGTCAGCTCACAGCAGATGCACCAGTGCAGACTACCGCACAGGCGCAGGAACAAAAAAAACAGCCAGGGAAAGTGTGACCCTGACCGCTTTGCCGTCAGGGTCACACGGGAAAGCTCAAAGAGAAAACGCCAAGCTTCGGACTGGATCCGCTTTCGCGTCCCAGTCCTTCGCCTTGCTCCCTTCAGGCGCTACACTCCGCTTAGCTCCGTTTGCGCAGCACAGCGTGATCCGGAAGCGCACACTTCGACCGGAAAGCCGCAACGAATGCGGCGAACCTTTCAAGAGCCGCAGAACTCCAGGAGCGGCTTTTTCAGGTGCGCCTGCATCCATTGCTCTGCGTAGGCCGTAAGCTCACAGAAGAGGCGCCACGCCTCCGTGCCTCCGCCTGCGGGTCGTCGCTAACGCTCCAGGTGGTCGGTGCGGCGTCCCTTGCACCGTCCATCCTTCCGTTTCCGCTCTCGCCCTCCAGCTCCGGTACTCGGCAAGAACGCCAGACTGCCCGGTCGCTCTCACTCCGACCGATACCCCGCAAAGGCTCCCCCGAAAAACATGGGTCGCCATTGCTTTGCCTGAACCGTCAGTTCAATGGACTCAATCAAGGTGCCCGTGCTGTGAGTACACTGCACAGCCACACAAAAAGAATGAGGCGCCGCACTCCGCTTCGCTCCATTTGCGCAAGCACGAGCGTGATCCGGAAGCACACACTCCGACGGGAAGGACGCAAAGGTTTCACTCCGGCTTTGTCATGCCACTTGCAGTAATGGGGGGAGCAAGTGCCCCGCCAAAGCCTCCGCTTAACCATTGCTCTGCCGTAAGCCGACAGCTCACCGAAGAAGCGCCTGTGTTACGCACTCCGCCTCCGCGCACGCAGCCGCCGTTCCGCGCTGTTCGTGCCTCACAACAGCTCCACTTCAGCCGCTTACCGCTCCAGCTCCGATGCGCCACCAGCGCTTACCGGTCACACCGGTGGTAACCATAAACCCCAGGGAGAGAAGAGGCGCCAAAAGCTGCGGGCGCCGGGGGAAGCGCGCCAGTAAAAGGGGCGCGGAAGAAGACAAAAGAGCGCAGCGCAAGCTGGAAACACGCAACGCAAACAAAAAGAAAAAGCGGGGGGATCCCGCCCCTCATGAAGAGCGCGCAAGAGCCGGCAAAGATTCCGCTGTCGCTCCACAGCAAAGCCGCTCCCTGAACGGTTCGCGGCAGGGCATATCTTGGCTTCGCCGCTTCTATTCTCACCTCTCATTTGGCGTTCATGTCAACAGGGCGCACCCGGGCAAGCCGGGCGGCCCGCATTACATAATAGAGATTATGTATCCGCTCCCTCCGGTCGCACACCGGGTACGGCGTTGCATAATCTCGGGACTATTATGTAAAGCATCAGTCAGGCGGGCAACCGCAATTCAGGCGTCAGGGGTAAGCCGGTTGTGCTCTCTTCTTCCAACCGTCGCAAAGGGCAGGCTACTGCCATTGCTCTCGCACTCCGCCGGGCCAGCACAGGCGCAATGGGGGGTACCATCGCGCCAATAAAAAAGAATGTTGATTTGGCGTCCATTGGCGTTCCAACCATGCAGCAAAGGTTCGGCTCCGTTCAGTCACGCCGGTTGCAAAAAAAAGCGGGCAACCGTCCCGCCTTCACTCCACCAAACCACAGCCGCAATTATCCCTCAGCAACGCCATTATAAAGGTCAATCATACCCGCTCATTTGTCGCGCAACAGCCGAAGAGCGCCCAAATCAGCAAACGTAAGGCATCCGCCGCTCGGCCTCCAGGTCGTTCTTCAATCACAGTCATACCCTGTCGGCCTCCCGGCGATGAGCTTCGCTTTTGTGCTCAATAATACTGCATCAACAGTGGAATATGCTGAACTTCTGCGTACATTATTTAGTTACTCGCTTCGCAACAGACGCATTTAGTTTCTTTTGTGGGCTACAATTCAAAAATCCGCACCTTATGCGGATCCTTCTTATTATTTTTTTTGGCTCAAGCGAAGGTGAGAATATGATCCAAAAACTGCTTAACGAATTTCGCCGCGCTGATCGAGACATTGACGCACTGACATATGTACTGATGAGTCTTCTGGTAGTTTTAGCAGGTTGTGTAACATTCCTTGTGTACAAAGGTCAGCTCGACAAGCTTTGGTCGCCACTTGCGTCATCCATTCCAGTGATCGCAGCCCTCCTTGTTGCACGAGTCGCTAATCGACTCATCATTAACGACAATATTGTTCGCGAAGACAAGCGAAGAACAGATATTGTTCGGACTACGCACCACCTCATTTCGATAACCAAAGATCTAAAAGGCCGAGTTGAGTACGTGAAAAAACTGTTGAGTGAAGATAGTATTCCTATACTACCACTCTCGCATATTGCTCCGACTATTGAAGGTCGATACGAAGCTTTGCTCGATCGGGAGGCATACAATCTACTACCCGGAAAATGCGTTGATCTCATCATTAAGATGTCCGGGAGCATTTTCAGTATTAGTCTCCTAGCCGCAGGAGCACAACAGTTCATTGCAGTTAACCCAGCGTTCGCGCTTCAAAGCCTTCCGAACAAGGCCTCGCACTTGCCTCCTCCAAACCTAACTGAGTTGATTGCCGATATCCAGAAACTCATTGATGAGCTATATCTATTACGCGAGTCACTCGACGCAGAAGGTAAACGTCCATAAGCCCTAACTATTCGTTCGAGATGGGCTCGCTAAGCCGGCAAGCCGAGTTCGCGCCCCTCAATTTACTACCTGCCTCAACGGTTAAGGGCTCCCTCACCCAATCACCACAACCTCATCCTTCTCCCGGTCATCGGCAGGCGGAACCTCACGCTTGCCCCAACGCTCCGGATGCTTCCGCTCAAGAAACCATGCCGAAGCAAACCAGTTCTTTACAGATGCAGTCTCGATGTTCTTCAAGTGGTACACCTCCGCCTTTGCCTCCGCCTGCATAACCCCGGTATAAAGCTCCCGGTAAAGGCCGCTCTGCTCCCGCTCGCCCCGTTTAAGCCAGTTCGTAAGTGTCTTCCGGTCAATACCCGCAAGCTTGCAAGCCACCTCGCGGTAGTGCCCCGCACCAAGCACATCCACAATGCACTCGATCTTTTCCGCTGTTATCTTCGGCGCCGGCATCGCATTTCCTTTTTTGTACGGGGAAATGGGGAAATAGAAAGAGACCCATCCATTTTATCCGGTTAACTGATCTCCCGCTGACCCCGTTCAACACTTATCTTTACTGATATCTGTTTGCTTTTATTCTCTATATTTGATATTTATATCAAATATTCAATAGAAATATAGCAACAAAGATGAAAGAAATATCTAAACCAAGGCCGTATACAGAAGAGGCAAAACGTCTCAGGTGGGAGATTAAAAAGAAGTTTAAAACACAGGTATCGCTCTGCCAGGCAATAGGCGCCAAAGACTCATCCATCATCGCGCCCTATATTGCAGGCTATAACCGCATCGGCAACATCCTTCGAGACAGGCTCGAAGCTGTCGGCATTGACGTCAACTACATCATCTACGGCAAAAAAGGGGCTCCGGAGCTGCCTTCACCTCCCCCGGACCAAAACCTTGACACGTTGCTCACTCAATGCAGTGATAAAATCCAACACCTGCAAGGTGAAGTGATCAGCATCAACAACGAACTGCTCAAACTCAACAAACTCATCGACACCATAAAAAAAAGGCTATCAGAGTAGCCTTTAAGATTCATTATTACGGGGCATAGAATGTCTATAAACCGCTCCACTAAAAGAACTTGTGTCACATGATCTATGTTATACAACAAATCAAATACAAAGTAGAGACATTGTGTAATTACAGTTGCCTGATAAACTCTTCGGGATTAATACCCCAAGCTACGAGCACTTGAAATGCTACCGCCGCATATTTTTTTGTATTCGGCAAGCGCTCTATTAAAGGTAATATTATGTTTAATGCCTCTGTAATACATGCAAGTGATTGATGCTGGTCAGGCACTGCATCATGATAATAAATGCCAACATTAATGAGCGTCCCCGCGACATCCGGCAGGTAGGTCTGCGGGTTGGTTTCGGCAAGTTGCCGTCTTATCGCCAAAGCCTCCTTATACCCGTCCTCGGCGGTTCCATAATCGTTCTGATCGGATTGCAAATTAGCCAGATTGTTCAATGTCGTTGCGACATACGGCAGGTAGGTCTGCGGGTTGGTTTCGGCAAGTTGCCGATAGACTGCAAGAGCCTCCTTATACCCGTCCTCGGCGGTTCCATAATCGTTCTGATCGGATTGCAAATTAGCCAGATTGTTCAATGTCGTTGCGACATACGGCAGGTAGGTCTGCGGGTTGGTTTCGGCAAGTTGCCGTCTTATCGCCAAAGCCTCCTTATACCCTTCCTCGGCGGTTCCATAATCGTTCTTGGCTTTTTGCAAAATAGCCAGATTGTTCAATGTCGTTGCGACATCCGGCAGGTAGGTCTGCGGGTTGGTTTCGGCAAGTTGCCGATAGACTGCAAGAGCCTCCTTATACCCTTCCTCGGCGGTTCCATAATCGTTCTGATGGGATTGCAAAACAGCCAGATTGTTCAATGTCATGGCGACATCCGGCAGGTAGGTCTGCGGGTTGGTTTCGGCAAGTTGCCGATAGACTGCAAGAGCCTCCTTATACCCTTCCTCGGCGGTTCCATAATCGTTCTTGGCTTTTTGCAAAATAGCCAGATTGTTCAGCGTCGTTGCCCGCTCTTGCGGTTTTTCTGCTAACAGTAAAGCTTTTTTATACAGCGGCTCAGCTTTTTTATAATCATTGAGGTAAGCATAAAAGTTTGCTGCGGTGAGGTATGTTTGCCTGTCAGGGAATATTGTTATAGCTTTTTCAAAGTTTTTGGCGGCTTTTTCAAAAGCAAATGTGAGCTGAAGCAATTGCGCTTTAAGCAAAAACGTCTCTGCTACCTGTCTCTGTTCATTCTTTACTTCTTGTGCCCTTTCATCAAGCTTCGCATCATCAAGAACGACAAGCGCCTCATCTAATTTCCCATTCATGAACAGCGAAAATGCTTCTTGATAAAGGCTATCCGTTGTGGATATATCCTTGTTCTTGAACTCTTCTAATAACGTGGTAATACGATTTTCAAGGCCAGCTTTAGCATCGATAGCTTTTTTTAATTCATCCTGGAGCTGTTCTCTTACTATATCTGAAAGGGTTTCGATTTTTTCTTTATCGCTCAGTCTACCATACAGCAAATGGATCTCTTCTTTCAATTCATTAGTGAACTTTTCAATAAAGGCATTGATCGCAATAGTTGTCATGTTCCCGTCGATATCTTGGAGGACGAGATTGTTGTTCCCATCAATCTTGATATGATTCCATTTCCACTCCATAATTTTTCAATATTGATCAGTTATCCTTGCTCGGTTTTGTTCTTATTTCCCTTAATGTTAGCTGTATTCATACCGGGCTGTCCTGTTGCAGAACTTCCCGTTCCTTGCTTTACTTCATTTTCGCTTCCGCTAATGTTTAATCTGTTTTTAAACAATAAAGTTGTGCTGGGATTGAAGCCAAAAATAACCGCAACAATCAGGCTAATAAGAAATTGAACATGAGGGCTTCTCAGCCATTCAGGCAAAGTTTCTTCACTCGTGACCAAAACAGGCATAAAAAAAGAGAGGCATAGAAATACTAAAAGCGCAATAACAACTTTAATAACCCATTCCTTCATGGTTCTCAGGATTTTCTGTTTCATGCAAAAGGATGTATTCATCATCCTTTGTGAGCAAAGTCGTTAATACGTTCTGGTGTAAACTGACCAAGGCACACTTTACAAAGTAATTTATTGCATTTATATTTCAGCATTTCTGCGCCTAAAAACATCACACGTTCTCGATAATTAAAACCCAGCAGGAAAAGCTTATAGTAAGCTCATCGTTTTTAACCATAAACCTGATAATATGATTTAAAATAATTATTTAGCTCATCGACAAAAGGCAAATCAAATAACTCAGAACCTCTCATTTAAATGTCGTCGGCAGTTTGAGCACTTACCAACGATGCAATCGAATTGCGAAAAAATATTTATAGTGGCGCCATCATTGAACCTGTCTGAGAATCCTCCTCACTTCATGCTCATCAAGCGGGCATCCGGAGCTCTGGTTCAGCTCCAGCAACAAGCGGTCACACTCTTCAACTCCCTCATCTCTCATCCAGCAGGCAAGCTGATAGAGGGTATTATTGCGGTTCCCCGGTACAAAGCGCTTCATGAAAAAGCTCTTGTAGCTTCTCTTCAGCGTTGCACTTTTGTTCTTGTTCCGGGCTCGGCCAGCTTCAAGCAGCTTCTCTCTTCTTTGCCGCACGAGAGCCCGCCGGTAAAAAAGCGCCCAGTCAAACAATTGTGTTCCTTCCAGGTAATACACTTCGGCATCAGGGAATCCGTAATACATCCGGTCAATGTTCTTGCAGGCCTTGTCAGCATGGTTGTAGCAGGCCATCACTTCAGCCATCATTAACTTAAAGGCTTCACGCTCAAGCAAAATCGGTTTGTCCGTTGGCAGTATCACCCTGAACCGCTCGGCAATCACCCCATGCTTCTCTTTCATGTGGTTACGGGTTGTCGCAATCAGGCCAATAAAATCCGCAAAATCTACCATGGCCTCACCAATCGAATAGCGGTCATCACAATCAAGAATAATCAGTTCCTGCCCCTGGAGCGCATGCTCCCCATCCCGATACCCGTCCCGGAACGCTGTGGCCGAGTAATTTCCCTGGAAGCGCGCCATCGCTTCTACCCGGTCAAAGGGAATCCGTATCGCCTTGAACCCTTCCGCCGTGTGCTTGCTGCATGAAATCAACACACGCCCGTCATGCATTTCCATAGCGTTTTTGAGTAATTTGAGCTTGAACACCTTGAACGTCTTTAGCCGCATGGATAAAGGCTTTAGGTGTTCAAGGTGTTCGTGGCTAATGTTCCAAAAGTTGAATGAATTTGGTCGATTGTCCCGATCCCTGTCGCTCTTCTTGCAAGGCAAACACATCCGTTTCAATGCCGGTGCTGATCACCTCCTCAAACTCCTTTGCCTTCCATCCGGTTCTGTGCAGCAGCTTTCTGCGGTTCATAACGCCCCCTTGCTTGGTCAGAATATCGATCACCCGTTTCATCCGCTGTTCATAAGGGGTGAACTTGAAGTGGTTCATCAAGAGGTAGCTTATGGTCTTCCAGAAATAACGTATCAGTGCCACAGCCCGCTTCATCATCTCGCCCGTTATCAAAAGAACCGGCGGAGCGTTTGATTCGGCAATACGGTTGGTCTCTTCAACCACCAGATAGATCATCGCCGCCTTGAACTTCATCATATCAAGACGCCCCTGATAGCCCATCAGCACGCCCGAAAACTCGGCATCGCTTTTGGCGATTTCAGCAAGCTCTTCATGCTCGCCCTCAAAAGAGTGCTGATAGATCTCCCGCGCCTCCACAGAGAGCTTGATCTCTATGCTTTGTTGCTCAATCAGGCATGCCGTCCGGAATATCTTCTCAAGGTTTCCGGCAATCAATGCCTCCATGCCCTCATCCGGAGTGCTGTTCTCAATCAGCGACTTCATCTTTCCTCGATGCTCCGCCACAAAGCAATAGCAGATTCGCTGCAAAAAGCCGCTATGCTTGTCCTTCTCGGTTATTCGCTGGAGAAACTGAGTCAGGGTAGACGCGCCAAAAATAGAGAGGCATGGATTAACAATCCTCGACTGCTCGTTTTTCAACTGCCGGGTATGGCTGTTGCCGTCATAAACATCCAGGATGAATGACTCCATACCCTTGTTGTAATCCTTACGGAGATTATCAAGAAAGCTCGCAAACTCACTGTAGCAGGCAATTCCTGAGTTCATCACCTCCTTCTGCTCCATCTCCTCACTCCGAATCCGCTTCGCGCCCTGTCCCTCTGTTTTCGGTATAAGCCGGGGCTCCCGCATGCTCTCCATCAACCCCTCATGGCTTCCTGAATCCGGCATCCGGAACTTGATCTGCTCCTCCTGCAGCAGCTCTTCAGCTCTTCGCAAATACCTTGTGCAAAAAGAAACCACCGTCGTCTTTCTCCCAACCGTTGAACCGGCAAGGCAAAGCCCGTAGAGGTTGGGTTTGACCCTCTGGCTTCCAACCTGCATCGAAACCCTGTTGCCAATCACGGCAGCAGAGGTCATAAACATGCTCACAAACAAAAACTCCCGTGGAGCATCAGTCATCGACTGCAGGTAGTCCAGTACCGGAGCAAAAAAAATATCAGACACCGCCACCTCGGGAAAACGGGGTAGTTCATTGGTGTGTGCCGCTTGCCGCCGTCTTGCCTCCTGCAATCGCATCTCATGAGGCCCGATTGAAACATTGGCATCACTCATGCTTCCGGGCCTCCTCTCCCGCAAGGCTTTTGTATTCCATCCAGGCCTCGCTGCTCCGCCTGTACGTTCCAGCACCCATTATTGAGCCTTTCCACCAACATCTCAATATCAACTGCCCGCCATGCGGCAGTCTTTTCCGAAAGTTTTACGGGTTTGGGATACCGCCCCTCTTTTATCCCTGCATACCATGCTGCTCGCGAGACTGGCAAAATGCTTGGAATTCCCTGTTTGCGGTCTCCGATAATGTCCCGCAGCCGATAGAATTTTGTTACATGCATCACGCACCTCCCATTTTCTCGGAGGTTCCCTCAATCCACTTTTCGACATCGGTAATACGAAACAGCAACCGCCCGTTTTTCTTGGTTGACGGCAACGATCCGCTTTTTACGGCGCGATAAATTGAAATCTTTGAAATAGGGAGATCGTAAATCTCCATTGCATACCAAACCAGACTATCAAGGTTGATAAACTTCCGTTTCGGCTTCTGGAGGGGGGGGATGGTTTCCATTGCATTGCTTCATTATAGTTGAAGAATCATTGAACAACTATAAATTGCAATACAGAGCACGCTTAATCAATGTTAAAGCGTTCCTTTATATTCGCTTACGTGCTCAAACCGTGCTTTTTTCGTGCCTCTATCGTGCCTGTTTCGTGCCTTTCTTTTTTTCTCCAGGTTATGATCTTTCCATGCCTTCAATAATGCATTTGCCTGATCGCTTATACCGGAGAGTCCGCAAAGCCGCTCGCATACCTTTAAATTGATTTCGCTGGTCCTCTTTTTTATTGCCAATAGCTCATCAAAAATACAATTCGGCCACCGCTCACCCGGCTTATGCGCGCCCGCGATTCTGTACACCTCGTTTTCAGCTCTCCAGTCGCGTAGCGGTATTACGTCAACAGTGCTGCTGGTTGCCGTCGCTGTTGTGTTCCTCTCCTCCGGTTTCGCGCCCTTTGCTTTGGGAGCAAACTTCCCTTTACTCATAAACCAGTTCTCAGCACTCTCCAGCTCAAAAAATGCACGCACCTCATGCGTTCCGGCTTCAGGGAATTGAAACAAATAGGGATTCTTTTTATGCCGCTTGATGAGGTCCGCCGTGATAAACTGCTTTAGGACAAGCTTTTTAGCATCAAAGACGTTGTTGATCAAAAAAAACAGGCAGAGATCACTCTGTATCGCTTTTTTCAATTGCTCGGTGTTTCGGTAGAGCATCTCCGATTGGCCATAGTCAGCAACAATACTCCGCATCTTTTTTATATCCTGACGTGCTTCCGTTTCCGGAGCATGGTTCATATACCATTGAACCGCATTCACAAACGCCATCGCGGCATAAACCTCCTCAATTGCCGGAGTGTTTGCGCACGCTGAGCCTGTAGCTTCCACGTTACACTCAAACAACCTTAGCGATTGATTTGCAGGGTTAAATTCACCCATCAGCCATCTCTCCGCCGATATCAGCGTCAGCCACTGGATAACATCGCAATAATCATCAGCACCCAAACAGCACCTGTCGAATCGCTCTATTACAGCCGCCATGTCAAGAGAGTTCAGTGCTTCGCGGTTTTCAATTCCCCGTTGCGCCTCAATCCTTGCCTGAAGGCTCTTTATTCCCTCAGAGATAGTTTTCACCAGCTTGCCGTCAATCAGCGCATCTCTTGCATCTGCAAGGGAGCTGTTGGCCATGGCAAGTGCCACCTGCTGATACTTCTCCTCTACAGCCTTTAAA
The DNA here is from genome assembly GCF_011601315.1 of Candidatus Chlorobium masyuteum. Classification (NCBI taxonomy): domain Bacteria; kingdom Pseudomonadati; phylum Chlorobiota; class Chlorobiia; order Chlorobiales; family Chlorobiaceae; genus Chlorobium; species Candidatus Chlorobium masyuteum. Next base: position 61,413 of record NZ_JAAORA010000004.1, read on the forward strand.
CTTGTCGTAAAAGTAAGGAGCTGCTCTGCATGGTCATGTTCAGCAGCCGCCCTGCTTTTCTCATCCCATCTCTCCCAATGCAGCTCTTTCAGGCGGGCATAATTTCTTGTAGCAGAATCCTTTATGGCGTGTTCTCCCTCCAGTAATGCCCTGATGGCATTAGTTACAGCTATCCGGATATCCTTCTCACTGGCCTTAAAATTACCCATCCAGCGCCCCCATTTTTTAATGAAAAATGAAGTGAGTAGATGTTAAGTATAAGAAAATTGAAGTAAAAAAGCGCTATTTACCATTTTCCGGATAATGGTGTGTGTTCGCCAAGTGTTACTTGACAAGCCTGATAAACGGCAGAGATTGTAACGCATCAACATCGTCAATCTTCGCGCCACCTTTCAGATTATTCAGATAGTCTGCCCATGCCTGCATCATTCGGGTACGCTCATCGAGATGCTGTGTCCTGTTATAAGCCGCCCCTAACCGGTCCGGCACCCTGTGCCCGAGCTGTGCCTCAATCGCATCGGGGCTGAACCCCAAAGTCTCATGAAGCATGGTCCGTGCTGTTGCCCTGAAACCATGACCAGTCACGGTCTCCTGATCCCACCCCATGGTTCTTAATGCCTGATTAACCGTATTCTCTGATAGTACCCTTGAGGCAGCCCGACCGGGAAAAACATACTCGCTGCTACCGGTAAAAGGTTGAAGAGCCTGCAACACCTCAACAGCCTGCCGGGCAAGAGGAACCGTGTGAACCTGCCCTTTCCTCTTGGCCTTCTCTTTAAGGGTCAGCTTCGTATCCTCAACCGGCAACTGCCAGGCCAGCCTCTCCATATCAATATCTTTCCACTTCGCGTTACGCAACTCACCGGGTCGAACAAACAACATAGGCGCAAGCTTCAGTGCACAACGAACCACAAAAGATCCTGCGTAATTGTCAATATCCACCAACAAGCGGCCTAACTTGTCAGGGTTCAGAATAGCCGCCATACTCTTTTTATTGGGCTGCTTCAGCACTTTGCTCAAACCAGCCGCAGGATTGTTTTCAACACCGGGAATATCGCTGACAATCGCAAAATTGAAAACCTGACCAATAATAGTTTTGATTCTATGAGCTGACTCATAAGCATGGCGCTCCTCAACCAGCCGCAGAGCGGCCAGAACATCTTTTGTGGTGATATCAGAAATTTGACGGCTTCCCAATGGAGGCAGAATATCCCTTTCAAGTCGGCTAATAACCGTTCTTGTATGACCATCCGTCCACTCCGTCCGCGCCACCTCAAGCCATAGCCGCGCCACTCTTTCAAAAGTATTCCGCTCAATCTCTTTTGACAGTAATTCGGCAGCACTCCGCTGTTTTCGTTCCTCACTTGGATTGATACCATTGGCAAGCAGATTTCGGGCCTTCTGCCTTCGCTCACGCGCCTCCTCCAAGCTTATATCAGGATAGGTTCCCAAAGAGATGATGCAAGCCTTTCCACTAAAGGTATACTTCAGACGCCACCACCTCGAAACAGGTAACTGCTTCCCATCCTTGCTATACTTCTTGGCAGGAATAAACAAAAACAAACCACCGCCATCAAAGAGCGTCTGTGGTTTCTCGGTAGCCTTAGCCGCCTCTACCTTTTTAGCTGACAATGGAAGAACGCTTCTCGACATAGGTATAACTTTTTAGTTCCGAATCAATATACTGAACTACCTATACCTATAATTATACCTAAAAGAGCTGGATTAAGCAATACCACACCGGACAACAAAAGACACCAAAAACACGAAGACCCCTGATTTCTCAGGGGTCTTCGGACTTTTCTGGATGTCACCAGATTTCTTGCTTGTGGAGATGGCGGGAGTCGAACCCGCGTCCAGAACATTGCTCGATAAAGCTACCACACTCATCCCAGGTGTTCAGTGTTTCATGAACCGGTGCTACACCTGTAAAGTTCGGTTCACTATCCCTCTTTGTATCACCCGCATGTTTTTTCAGGCAAAAACAGTTGGGGCTTACTTGCGCGAACCGAAGCTCAAGCGCGGGTTATGCCATCCGGTGGCTTCAGAGTAAGCGCCTCCCTCATCGGACGATGGCTGATTAATTAACTTGTGCTAATCAGGCAGCCATTGCATACGAATAATCGTCTGCATCTATTGTTTGCATAGACTTCTTTAACGAGTCCATCCATGCTGAAACTCGGAGTGCAACTCCATCTTACACCTGCCCTGTCGAAAGCCTGTCATCCCCATATTCGACAACGTAGCGTAACGCTTCAATCGCAGTGGTATATATGCTTTTTGACTCTCACGAACAACAAAAATCACCTGCCGTTAATTCTTGGCATCTTGCCCTGCTGCAACCCTTAATTCAGTCCCGGAAGTTCGGGCGCGTTGGCAATGATTTGGTACTCTCCGCCCTTGGAGCGGACTGAACGGCTCCACATCCGCTCATAGGCATCACTGAATATCAGCTCCTTCGATGCGTCAGCCGTGTACCATGACCCTTCGTCAAACTCAGCTTCAAGCTGCCCGGCAGTCCATCCGGCATAGCCGAGAAAAAACCTGATTTCAGACGGCATCATGATACCGGTGTTGAGCAGATAACTCAGCTCGTTTTTGTCGCCCCCCCAGAAGAGCCCGGGAAGAATCTCAAGTGAATCCTCTATCAGGTCGCCCCTTGAATGGAGAAAATGAACGGTATCAACCTGTACCGGCCCGCCCATGTGCAGCAGCTCCTCTATATCCTCAAAACCGGCAATAGCCTCACATACCTTGAACTCCATCGGACGGTTCAGGATAAAACCAAGAGAGCCTTTCTCATTATGCTCGCACATAAGCAGCACGGTCCGCTTGAAACTCGACTCAAGCAGATTGGCTGATGCGAGCAGAAGTTTGCCTGCTTTAAGCTTTTCAAATTCGTTTACCATGCTGTACTGTCAGGTTTTTTTCTGCAGATAGTTAAGCAACTCCTCCGCATGTTCCGAAGGATTGACTTTCGGCCACACTTTTTCAATCTTACCCTCTTCATTAATCAGGTAGGTTACCCGACTGGTTCCCATATATTCACGTCCCATGAATTTTTTCTGACCCCAGACACCGTAAGCCTCAACAATACTCTTTTCAGGATCGGCAACCAGACGGAATGGCAGCTGATATTTCTCCTCAAACTTCTTGTGTTTCTTTTCATTATCAACGCTCACGCCAAGAACCTCAACCCCTAATGCTTTAAAGTTAGGGAAATTATCACGAAAAGCACAAGCCTCCTTTGTGCAGCCGGGAGTATCATCCTTGGGATAGAAATAGAGTATAACCTTCCGGCCACGGTACTCTTCAAGGGTGACCGGCTTTCCGTCCTGATCAAGCGCCGAAATAGCAGGAGCAGAAGTTCCTTCTTCAAGTATTGATATTGCCATAAATGAAACTTATTCTGGTTAGTAAAAGGTTTTAGCATCTAAATCTCCTGACTCAGCAAAAAGTTTCTTCCAAATCATAATGAGATCGTATACCTACTGCCCGATATGCGGAAACAGGCTCGAAGGCGCCAGGATTGATGGTCGTCAGAGAATGTTCTGCCCCGTCTGCGCCTGGGTGCACTATATAAATCCCCTCCCCGTCGCACTGGCCTATACGGTCAACAGAGAAAATGAACTGCTTGTGGTGCGCCGGGCCCAGGAACCTGCACTGAACGAATGGGCTCTGCCCGGTGGTTTTATTGAAGCCGGCGAAGAGCCTCACGAAGGGTGCCTGCGGGAACTGATGGAGGAGACGGCATTGAACGGCAGAATTGATCGGCTTATCGGCATCTATCACCGGGAGGTGGAGATGTATGGATCGCTGCTTGTGGTCGCCTACAGGGTAATTGTTGATGATGATACCATTGCGATCAACAACGAACTGTTCGATGCCGGTTTTTATCCGCACCATTTGATCCCGGAAGTGCGTATTCCCCTGCATATAAAGGTTATTTCTGACGCCAGAGAAAGTGAGTCCCTGCTTTAAGAGCTGCCCCGAAAGCAAGATACGCACCTATTACTCAAAACCTCAAACAAAGGGGCCCGCGCCCGAGGCCGCTGGCAAGGGGCATATGTAAAAGTTTGCTTAAAAATAAGTTAACTCCTTGCTATTGATTCCCTCCTTCTGCTATACTGGCTGATGAAGCGATCGCTGATAATTGATGCTTTTTCTTTACTGAAAGGAATGATTACACGAGATCCGATTGCAACACCATACCGTACATACTTTTACAATCGATAACGACAGGGAGAGCATGATGAACAGGAGGAAAATCAGTAGAAAAGTGAAAAAAATTGCCTGTATCGCCTCACTTCTGGCTGCATGCAGCGGCAGTGATGTTTTTGCCAGAGAGGGGGTCGGCGTCGGGCTGATTGTCGGTGAACCGACCGGCGTGAGCATGAAATACTGGCTCGACAACTCCACGGCCATAGATGCTGCTCTTGCCGTATCGCTTTCGGACAATAATAACCCGTTTCAGTTTCATGCCGACTATCTGGTGCACAGCAAACGGTCAATAACTCCTTCCGAACTGAAAGGCCGTTTCCCATGGTACTACGGCATAGGCGGAAGAATTAAAAACAGTCATGAGACCGAGGTCGGTGTTCGCGTTCCGGTAGGTATCACCTATCTCTTTGCCGATACCCCTATTGACCTCTTTGCGGAAATAGCACCGGTACTTGATGTGGCGCCAACGGTCCGGCTCGGACTCAACGGAGCTGCAGGCATCCGCTTTTATCTGCCCTGAGCATCTTCAGGCAGTATCGATGAGTACAAACTGATCTCTTGATCCGGCGAATGGAGAAGAGATCAGTTCCTGTTTACGCTACTATCTGATGCAACCGGAAAAAGAACCGAGAAGACCGATCCCTGGCTGACTCTGGAACGAACCTCTACGTGGCCTTTGTGAGCCAGAACGATGTGTTTGACAATGGCAAGCCCGAGTCCGGTTCCGCCAAGCTCTCTGGAACGGGCCTTGTCAACCCGGTAAAAGCGCTCAAAAATCCTTCCCAGATCCTGCTTCGAGATACCGATGCCGTTATCTTCCACATCAAGCTGCACATAATCGCCGCTTCTGAATGCTGATATCCTGATTTTGCCGTGCTCTGCATCAACATATTTAATGGCATTGTCAAGCAGGTTTCGAACCACAATTTCCAGATATCCGCTGTCCGCATGGAGTTGCGGCATGTCATCGGCAATGCTGACATCAAGCCGTACCGCTTTCTTTTCGAGCGCAAGACGAAGCTGATCAACCGATTTTGCTATAACAGTCCTGAGATCCACCGCACTGAAGTGGTACTCAATGCGGCCCGACTCGATTCTGGAGAGATCAAGCACGTCGTTTACCAGTGCGGTAAGCTGTTCACTCTCCTGAAGGATAATCTTCAGAAACGCAGAGGCATGTTCCGGCTCATGCATCGCCCCTTCGAGCAACGTTTCAGTATATCCCTTGATGCTCGTCAGGGGTGTACGCAGTTCGTGCGACACGCTGGATACGAAGTCGCGACGAACCCGCTCAAGATTGCGAAGTTTGGTAATATCATTCAAGACAAAAACCGTTCCGTCAAACCGCTCCCCCTGCATGACCGGCATGGAACTGATCTGCATGATTCGACGTCCTTTCGCTGTTTCAAAGGCCATCTCCTCCTTGATGAGCGCCAGATGGCTCTTGTGTACCCTGCTGAACAGCTCTTCAAGCCGGCTGTCGGAGAGGTGACGGAGGGGCCTGGATTTGAACATGGCCCCTTCAATCCGGAAAATTCTTGATGCCGCCGGGTTGACGAGTATAATATCTCCTGCAGCATCGGTAACAATGATTGCCTCCCTGATTCCCGAAAAAACAGCGCGAAACCACTCTTCACTGCGCCTCATTTTTTTTATCTCATCGGACATGGTGTTGAATGCACGGGCCAGCATACCGATCTCATCCTGCCTGTCAACGGGAATGGTGCCGGAAAGGTCATCCTGGAGCCGTTTCCGGGCGATTTCCGCCAGATTGCGAAGCGGCCTGGCCAGAAAAAACGCCCCGAGGAGACCCGCAACAAAAGAGAAAAAGAGCGCAAAAAAGAGCCCCTGCTCGATGCTTTTGCGGATTCCTTTCTCAAAGATGCCGATATCGTAAAGGGGTTTGGCGAAACGCAAAAGGGCCCGGGGTTTTGGCCGTCCGACAGGTACCGCAATATAGAGCATCTGCTCCTTAACCGTTTGACTGTAGCGGGACTCCTCTCCGTACCCTGTCTGCAATGCCGCCTCTACTTCAGGGCGGTTGCGGTGGTTCTGTAAAACAGCGAGTTTTTTTGCAGGAATATAGGAGTCGCCGATTACCCTTCCCTGAAGATCGATGAGCGTAACCCTGAGTTCAAGTGCACTCCCTACCCGGTCGGCCCAGGCATCGGCACTATCGGCCTCAAGCCATCCTGCGGGCTTCTCTTCAAGTATCTGGCGATTAAGCAGAAGATCGCGGTGCAACTCCCTGCGGGATGCCTCTCTGAGCAGCTCGGTTAACTGGCCGCCAAGTGAAAGATAGCTGACGAGCACGGTTACAAAAATAATCGTGCCGATAACAGCCCCGAGCCTGAATGAAACTTTTGCCTGCATCGTTTTAAGCCTCTTCATCAAACTTGTAACCGAATCCGCGTACGGTTTTTATCATCCGTCCGGTTTCGCCGAGCTTTTCACGAAGCCGGGTAATATGGGTATCGATGGTGCGGGTGTTGATGGAGCGGTCAACATCCCAGACATCGCTGAGCAGCTTTTCGCGTGACTGCGCCTCGCCTTTTCTTTTGAGCAGCGCAGCAAGCAGCTTGAACTCCATCAGGGTAAGCAGAAGCTCCCTGCCTTCAAGGATAACCTGATGACGGACAAGATCGACATCAAGCGTACCTGCGGTGAGCTGCTCCGGCACCCTGCCGCCATGACGGCGATCGCGCTTGAGAATGGCCCGGATCCTGAGGATCAGCTCTCTGGGACTGAACGGCTTGACAACATAGTCGTCGATACCCAGTTCAAAACCGAGAATCCGGTCAATCTCCTCACCTTTTGCCGTGAGCATGATCATGGGAAGATCCTTGAAAAGCTGATTCTGCCTGATCTGCCGGCACACCTCAAAACCGTCAATTCCGGGAAGCATGACATCAAGCAGTACGAGATCAAAACTTTTTCGGACAAGTTGCAGAAGAGCCTCTTCGCCTGTTGATGAAACATGACATTTAAAGCCTGCCCGTTCAAGATTAAAGCCAAGCAGTTGTGCAAGATGGGGGTCATCCTCAACAACAAGAAGCATCGGATCCGACATGAGGATACAGAGTTTAACATATTAACACACAAGACGCTCAAGTGGACGCAGTGGCCAGGAAGATCATGGACGTTGTGGACTCCCTGGACAAAACTATTTTCTTTTTTTATAGCCTTTTCCTGATGGTACTCGGGAATGTTTCGCGGGTCCGTAATCTCATACGCCACAATACACCAAATACAAATGCTCTTTAATCTTTTCCACTGAGTCCATTGCTGTGCACCATATCTTCGTCCAGAGGGTCCACTTTCCCCCCTCTTTACGCCCCTGCTTTCCAGCAGGCCGCTTCATGACCGGACTCAAAGGAGAGGAGTTCCGGCTGCTCCTTGCGGCAGTGTGCATCGGCAAGCGTGCATCTTCCGGCAAACCGGCACCCCTCTGGCAGATTGACCGCACTGGGAACATTGCCTTCGATCACATGAAGCCGCTCTTTTGATGAGCCCAGCCGGGGAATGGATTTCAGAAGGCCCCTGGTGTAGGGATGAAGCGGATTGGTGAAAAGCTGTTCAACGGTTCCTTTTTCGACAATCCTTGATGCATACATGACAATAACATCTTGACAAAGCTCGGCAACCACTCCGAAATCATGGGTGACAAGCATCACACTCATCCCTGTTTCGCCCTGAAGTTTGCCGATAAGGTCAAGTATCTGCGCCTGAACGGTTACGTCAAGGGCTGTAGTCGGTTCATCAGCAATCAGAAGCGCCGGATTGCAGGATAGCGCCATGGCAATCATGACCCGCTGACGCATTCCTCCTGAGAGCTCGTGAGGATAGGAGGAGAACCGTTCGAGAGGGTTTGGAATCCCGACCAGATTGAGCAGTTCAACCGATCGGTTTTTTGCTTCGGCTTTACTGATGTCGCGGTGAATGAGAAGTTGTTCCATAATCTGGCTGCCGCAGGTAAAGACCGGATTGAGCGAGCTCATCGGTTCCTGAAAGATCATGGCTATGTCGTTGCCTCTAAGTTTGCGCATCTCCTCTTCAGAAAGCTTCAGGAGGTCGCGCCCTTTCCAGTGAATCTCCCCGCCCGCAAAATAGCCTGGAGGTATAGGGATCAGCCGCATAATTGAGAGTGCTGTCACTGATTTTCCGCATCCGGACTCTCCGACAACACCGAGGGTTCTGTTCCTTCCCAGCGAAAAGCTTACTCCGTCTACCGCTTTTGCAATACCGTTGTCAGTAGAGTACCAGGTCCTGAGATTTTTCAGTTCAAGAATTTTTTCCATATATAGCAGCTTGCCCGCCAGTGCTTGTTTCAAGGTTACACGTTTTGCCGGGATCAAGCATGAAAATATGTTTTGTAAGCTTCATATGAAAACGTTATCAGATTCTGACCTCCAAAGCGCCTCTGTTACCAAGAGAAATCCGGGATTTCTGCTTGAAATCATCAGGCAGTCAAGCCCTTATGTTCTGCTCAAAAAGGCTTTACAGGAAAAACCTGCTATAAAGGGGAGTTTTCCCCCTGTCAATATTTCAGGACTGCAGGGATCGCTCCCGGCAGTGCTCGCAGCTCTCCTTTTTACTGACCACCCCGACTCTCTCATGGTGCTTTGCAGCCAGCAGAGCTTCGAACTCTATGAAAATGATTTTGATGCCCTCCTGCCGAAAGAGAGCATCTGCAACACCTCCGACGAGCTCTCTCTTTCCATAGGAGCACTGGCACGAGGGAAAAAATCGGCCATCCTCTCCTTTTTTGACGATCTCGATGTTGCACTTTGCAAACCGGCTGAAGCGAAAAACCGGATTCTACACCTGAAAACCGATGAAGCCGCGGGCTATACAAACCTGAAGCGGTTTCTTGAGTCTAACAGCTTTGAACAGCGGGAGTTTGTTGAGGATGAGGGAGAGTTCTCCATCCGCGGCTCCATAATCGACGTCTTCCCTTTCGGAGCAAGAGAGCCGCTGCGTATAGAGTTTTTCGGCGACACCGTCTCCTCCCTGCGCCTGTTCGACATCAACAGCCAGCTCTCAGGAAAAACGGTAGCCGAAGCGGATATTACCGCCAGTTTTATTGTAACAGAGAGCGATGCTTCCGGAACCGGGACAACAATTTTTGATTATCTTGACCCCTCCACCGTTATCATCATTGATGACACCATCGATTTTGCTGCACTGGATAACCATGAAGCGCTTTCGGCTGGACTCTCCCGGTTCCGATCTATATGGATCATGCACTCGGCACCTTCAGCTATTGAGTTCGGTTCCGGCCCGCAGAAAAAACTCAATGCAAACTTCCGTGTACTTGCCTCACTCCTGCAGCAGGAGTCGGGTAAAAACAGAAAACCGCTCTTTGCAACCGGTTCACGACGCGAAATAGGAGAACTGACCGACTTCCTCGCCGAAGAGATGACAGAATCAGGAGGATCAGCCCTGCATGACGCAAGCTGGCTTCCGCTCAACCTGCACACCGGCTTTACCTTCGGCTCTCTTGACCTCTATACCGAATCCGACATCTTCGGCAAGCTGCATACCCACAAAGCCCATCGCAAGCGAAAAATCCGGGGGATATCACTCAAGGATCTCCAGAAGCTCAAAGTGGGCGATTATGTTGTTCATGAAGATTACGGTATCGGAATTTTCAAATCCCTTGAGACCATAACCGTCGGTAATTCCGAACAGGAGTCGGTACTTGTGGAGTATGAGGGGGGCGATCAGCTCTTTGTCAATGTGCAGAACATTAACCTGCTCTCAAAGTATACCGCATCCGAAGGCGCACTTCCCTCGCTCTCAAAACTCGGAAGTTCGAAATGGGCCGCAAAAAAGGAAAAAGTCCGCGGAAAGCTCCGCGATACGGCCATAAACCTGATCAAAATATACGCCCAGAGAAAAATGCAGTCCGGTTTTGCCTTTGCTGCGGACTCCATTTTCATGCGGGAATTTGAAGCTTCATTTATTTTCGAGGAGACACCCGATCAGCATCGGGCAATTGTTGAGGTTAAAAAAGATATGGAGGCGCCTCATCCGATGGACCGGCTGATTTGCGGGGACGCAGGATTCGGAAAAACCGAGATTGCCATGCGTGCGGCATTCAAGGCTGTAGAGTCAAAAAAACAGGTTGCGGTTCTGACTCCGACGACTATTCTCGCACACCAGCATGCCGAATCCTTTATCAGACGGTTTGAAAATTTTCCGATTGCCATAGCGGTTCTGAGCCGTTTTGTTCCGCGCAAGGATCAGATTGAGCTGCTCAAAAAAATAAAAGCGGGCCAGATTGATATCGTCATCGGTACCCACCGTCTTGTATCGAAAGATGTGCTGTTCCAGGATCTCGGTCTGCTTGTTATAGACGAAGAGCAGCACTTCGGCGTTGAGGTCAAAGAGAAACTCCGGGAACAGTTCCCCGGTGTTGACACCCTTACCATGTCGGCAACACCGATACCGAGAACCCTCCAATTCTCAATGCTGGGAGCGCGTGACCTTTCCATTGTTTCGACACCTCCGAAAAACCGTCAACCGGTAGAAACACTCATAACCGATTATGACACTGCCCTGATTCAATCGGCGATCCAGCGGGAGATCAGGCGTGAAGGCCAGGTTTTCTTTCTGCACAACCGTATTTCCGGCCTTGAAGAGGTACAGCACACCCTGCGGGAGCTTGTCCCCTCTGCACGCATTGTCTTTGCTCATGGTCAGATGGCGCCGAAAGAGCTTGAAAAGGTTATGATGGACTTTATGCAGAAAGAGGTTGATGTCCTGATCTCCACCACCATCATCGGCTCGGGTCTGGATATCTCCAATGCCAATACCATTATCATCAACCGGGCTGACATGTTCGGCCTTTCCGACCTTTACCAGTTGCGCGGGAGGGTCGGCAGAAGCGACCGGAAAGCATACTGCTACCTGATCACACCGCCGCTCCACACCCTGAAACGGGATGCTGTGCAGCGGCTTGCGGTGATCGAGAGTTTTACCGAGCTTGGATCAGGCTTCAATATTGCCCTGCGCGATCTCGATATCCGTGGCGCGGGCAATCTGCTCGGCGCCGAGCAGTCCGGGTATATTCATGAACTCGGATTTGATCTCTATCAGAAAATGCTTGAAGAGACCGTTGCCGAGCTGAAGTCAACCACCTTCAGTCATCTCTTTACAACTGATGGCAAAGCGGCACCGAAACCATCAAAAAGCTGTGATCTGCTCTTCTTTTTTGATGCACTCATTCCCGATTACTTTATTCATGCAACCCATGAGCGGTTTGCCTTTTATGAAAAAATCTCCAAAGCTCCATCAGAAGAGGCAGTTGAAGCACTTTCCAGGGAGCTCAGGGACCGTTTCGGTGCTCTGCCCGAAGAGGTGGCAACACTGCTGCTCCTGACAAAACTCAAACTTACGGCTTCATCCCTCGGGCTTGAAAAAATCGACATCCAGCCGAAGAGCTTTACCCTTCTGCTACCGGGTCATGACAATGAACACCTTGCAAACCGTGAGTTTTTCCAGTATCTCTTTCTATCTGTCCAGGAGCCCTGGATGCAGGAGTACCGGCCGGGATTTAAAATGGAGAAAAAAATAAAGCTGGTGCTGCACCACCCCGCTTCGTCCGACACATCCCCCTGCATGCTGCTCGAGCGTTATACTGATCTGCTGAAAAAACTTGATCGGGCATCAAAAGAGCTGACGGCATGAAAACCTCACGCTCCCTTAAACTCCCCGATGAGCGCCAGGAGTATAGGTTTCCGGCACATTATTGACCTGATAGAATAATCATCCTGTGAAGAGCAACTTTTGGTACTACTCCGTTGTTAGGAATTAGGATTGTTTTAGTACACTTTTAAATTAAAACCATACACAACATGACTATCATTATAAATGGTAAAAGTTATGAAGCTGAATCGGGAGAACGACTCATTGATGTTGCCCGCATAAACCATGCTCATATCGGCTACTTCTGTGGCGGAAACGGCATCTGTCAGACCTGTTATGTTACCGTAAAAAAAGGGAGTGAACTGCTTTCACCCATCAGTGACTCCGAAAAAGCATTACTCTCTGATACACTGATAAAAGAGGGAACAAGAATGGCATGCCTGACCACAGTTGAAAAACCGGGAACCATTGAGATCGTTTCGACTGTTGAACAGGTTAAGGAGCTGTTTGAAAAAAACCCGCTGCAACTGCCGGGATATGCCGGAAAAATGGGATGGGAGGCACTCGTAAAGTTCCCCGATACCATGCAGTTACAGTCGACAAGAAGTTTTGATCTCTGGCAATTGCTCTCGGACATTATCGGTGGAATCGGAAGTGCACTGCAGCTTGTGGTGGATGCCCTTCAGCCAGCTTGCCCAGCGAAAGCGGAGTGTAAAATAATAGGCCATATTGACTCGGCCAACACACATAGCCAGCTCAGCGAAGCGACTGAACCTAGAGCTAAACAGGGCGCTCAAGCCTGAGAACACATGCGCACCCGTCAAATATTTTTCTTCTACAGGGAAAAGGAAGGTTTGACGGGTGCAGCACTGAAATTGCTTATATTCCATTATAAAGGGATAAAGGATGGTTTTATCACTCACACCTAACTCCGATACCCATGATCATCACTATCAACGACCGGCCCTGCGAAGCCCGGATTGGTGAGCGTCTGTTGGATGCAGCTCAGCATAACAAGTGCCATATTGGCTATATTTGCGGTGGCAACGGCATCTGCCAGAGCTGTTTTGTCTATGTCAGGGAGGGCAAGGAGACGCTTTCGGCACCGAACAACATCGAAAAAGCCTTTATTTCAGAGAAACTTTTGCAGGAGGGAGGACGACTTGCCTGTCAAAGTGTTATCGTCAAAGAGGGACCACTCAGTGTGCTTTCACGCGCTGAGCATCTGCGGCGCATTGTGCTCGGGCTCAACATTCCGGGCTTTGTAACCTATGCCCGTACAATCGGTTATAATGTGACGAACAAACTGCCTGAAGGTGCCGGAAACCTTTTTGAACGAGTCAAAAAAGGGCAGATGAACCCCGGTGACTCCCTCTCAAAAATCGGCAACGGACTCGTTCAGGCATCACTGCTTCTGTCAAACACCTTTATGGAAACATTTCCTTTTCTGCAGTACCCCGGCTCCCTGCTTGCCGACGGAGTCAAAGGCGCAGTGAAAGGAGCAGCAGATACTGTATGCTCGATTTCAGGCGGACACCTGCATCTGCCGGGAACAACCTGTTCGTGCAGCAGCTCCAGTGAAACAAAGTCGATTGAGTCTGTAAAAATATCAGTAAAGTAGTTTTTCTCCTGTTCCCGAAGCTGACCAGATGACAAAGAGGAAACGCTTTAGTAAGTGCGCAAGTCCCGACATTGTCGGAAGAAAACGTAAGAGAGGGACCAAACCGTAAACTCCTGATGGGCTACTCATCCGATATCGAAAGCATTGAGTTTGAACTTGGCGCAAAAACGCTTGAACGCTGGCTTATCAAACCCGAAAAAACCATGAGCATTGTTCTTGGGATTCCCAGAGAACGGGCTCAGGATGAACGCCGGGTAGCTATTTCACCTCCCGGTGTTCAGATACTGGTTGAGCACGGCATCAAGGTTATAATAGAAAAATCAGCCGGGAACTTCTGCAACTTCACTGATTTCGATTACGCAGAAGCGGGAGCAATTATCGCCGAAACACCCGAGGTGCTGTTTGAACAATCAAACGTCATTGTCAAGGTCTCACCCCCTCAGCCGGAGGAACTTTCGCTCTTTATGCCCGGCCAGATGCTTATCTCCGCACTCCATCTTGGAACAGTCAGCCCGCAGTTACTGAAAACACTTCTCGAAAAAAATATCACCGCTCTTGGATTTGAATTTATAGAGACAAGAGATGGTGAACTGCCGATTGTCAGAACGCTGAGTGAAATAGCCGGCTCACTGGCTATTCAGACTGCTGCAAAATACCTTGAAACCGGCTATGGAGGAAGCGGTATTCTGCTTGGAGGAATTGCAGGTGTCCCACCGGCGCATGTCACCATTATCGGAGCCGGGACCGTAGGACTGTTTGCTGCTCAGGATGCTCTCGGGCTTGGAGCACAGGTTACCGTTATCGACAAGGAGATCAACCGGCTGCGACGGTTTGAGGCGTTTTTCAATCGCCATCTTGTAACGGCTATAGCCAACGATCACTACATTTCAGAGCTGGCCAAAACCTCGGATGTCATGATCGGTGCGCTAAGTCCGAAAAAGAAGATCATCAAACCACTGGTCAGTGAACAGGTAGTCAAGTCAATGAAGCCCGGATCGGTTATTATTGATGTCTCCATTGACCAGGGCGCATGTTTTGCCACCAGCCGCCATACCTCACATACCAATCCGATCTATGTAAAGCATGGTGTTACCCATTATTGTGTCCCGAATATTCCTTCCGCCGTGGCCAAAACAGCATCATTCGCCCTTACCAACACCCTGCTCCCCTTTATACTCAAACTGACCGATCACGAAACCATCTCGGATATCCTGTGGAAAAGCCACAGTCTGAGAAAAGGAACCTATATTTTCAGGGGCTACGTCACCAAAAAAATTCTTTCCGAGCTTACCGATTTCCCATACCGTGAGATTGATATGCTGCTTGCCGCCTGCTAAACAAGCTCTTCAAGAGGAGTTCCGAATTTTCTGGCTACATAGGATGCACATGAGACCCCCGAATAGGTCACAGCAATAACTCCCTGACCGGGAAAGGTGCTGTCACCAACCGCAAACAGATTTTTCACCGGCGTCGTATTTTGGGGTTTCTGCAGAATATTCTGACCCGGTTTAAGCAAGGGACCATATGATCCGTTAAACCGGTTAAGATAACGTTCATGGGTAAGCGGAGTGGCAAGCACCTTCAGCTCAACCGCATTTGCAAGCCCGGGAAGGATCCGCTCCGTTCTGGCAATAATCCGCTCGGCAAACCGTTCCTTCGCTTCGCGGTATTCGCTCCCTCCCCTGTCGCAGTGCTGCCATGCATCCATCTCGGCTGTAACAAAAGCATGCACAATGTGCTTGCCTGCAGGGGCAAGTGACGGATCAAGCAGGGTGGGCGAAGAAAAATAGATTGTCCCGCCCGGCTGGTTATAGCATTGCCAGTCATCAACAAGAATATGATGAACAGAGAAACCATCAGGAATAACAGCGCTGTCAACACCAAGAAAAAGCTGAAACCAGCTTGGTGCCTGCTGAAACCGCTCTTTTTCAACCCGGTATCGAGAATCCGAAATGAGCCTGTTGAAGGTATCCCAGACGGTGGCGTTACTGATAACCGCTTTTGCGAAATACTCGGCACCGTCAGCAAGTCTGACTCCCCGGGCCTCTCCGTTTTCAACAAGAATTGCACTCACCGCTGACTGAAAGCGTATCTGACCGCCGAATTTCTCAATTCCACGGCAAAGCGCCTTCGGAATTGCTCCGGAGCCGCCGACCGGATAGTTTATGCCTCCATAATGACGATCTGCAAGGCAGATACCGGCATTGACAAGCGGTGTTGAAACAGCGTCCTGAACCGCCCAGGAGTAAGCTTCAATATCAATAAAGCGGAGCAGCTCCTCATCCCGGATATAGCGGCGTGCTGTTTTACCCATTGAGCGAAATGTCTTCAGAGCAAGCGAGATGGTCTTGAGCGGATAACCGGCGCCGACAGTAAGGAGGTGGTTCACATCCTCAAGAGAGCCGGCAGGAAGTGAACTGAGAATAGCATAGACATCATCAAGCTCACGGTAAAACGCTCTTATCCCGTCAGCTTCAGAGGGAAAACGATCGATCAATGCATCGAGAAAGGTCTTGCGATCATAGGATGCCGAAACAGCAAAATCATTGGGCAGGTGATAATGAATCTGAACAGGATCGTGAATTGTCTTTACCTGGATGCCAAGTTTCCTGAAAATTCTCGTATGCAGATTAAGTGTTCCGCTGCTGCTGTTTTCACCAAAGCCATAAAAGACTGAAGCTCCGGCATCAAAAGAGTACCCTTCTCTCTGAAAGGAGGAACAGCTTCCTCCCGGATAACGGTTCTTTTCAAAGAGAAGTGTTGAAATACCGCGTTCCTGAAGCAGGGCAGCGGCTGTCAGTCCTCCGATACCGGCGCCGATAACGATGACATCGGCAGATTCATGTGATGAAGTCATGTATCAGGATTTAGACCGGAAGTTCTTGAATAACCTTTTCAGGGCAGCTCTCTATAAATTGATTATCCCGACCAGTCCGGACTCCATCCGCCGCCTGCTCAAACCGCTCATAACAATTTATAAAGGGTCCCTTTAATTGACCTAAAATATATTTTTTATAATTATTTTGCGAAGTAAGCGACAAGCACGTTATGCAATGACAGAACAAGGATGATGTGATCATATGAAAAAAAATGAACCGGTTCGTCAGATAAAAACAAAAAAGGGCTCTCTCTCCCGGGAAGAACAGCAAAAACAGCTTGAGTTTCAAAAAGAGGCTGTTGTGCATCTCAACTCCTTATACAACTATGCGCTGCACATGACCATGAATCCTGACGATGCAGAGGATCTTGTGCAGGAGACCTACCTCAAGGCCTATCGTTTTTTTAATTCCTTTGAACGGGGAACAAACTGCAAGGCATGGCTGTTTAAAATCCTGAAAAACAACTATATCAACCGTTTTCGCAAAAACTCAAGAGAACCGGGAAAGGTTGATTACGATCTTATAAAGGATTTTTATCACTCAATCAAGGATACCCGGAGTGATACCACTGAAGCGGAGAGCGATTATTTCCACTCTTTGCTCCATGAAGAGGTCTATCAGGCATTGCACTCTCTGCCTGAAGAGTTCAGAGAGGTTATTCAGTTGTGTGATATTGAGGGGTTTACCTATGAAGAGATTGCCAACATGGTAGAAAGCCCTATAGGGACTGTGCGTTCAAGATTGTACAGAGGAAGAAAACTGCTTCGGGTACAGCTTGAAAGCTATGCGAAGAAATACGGGTTCAATACGAATGCTGATCAATAAAATCAATACGTATAATTTTTTTATTATGAACTGCAAAAAAGCCCGCGTACTTATGAGTGCAGCAGTAGACTCCGAGCTTAATCTTAAGGAGGAGCAGGATTTTCTGGCGCATCTCTCCGAATGCAAGGAGTGCCATGAGGAGTTCGGAGAGGCAAAGAGAACAAAGATGATCATCAAGGAGCGGATTGTTCAGTTTAAAGCACCGCAATCGCTTGTTAATTCCATTATGCAGCTCACCACTATTCCTGCCACTGAGCATGAAGACACCCTCCTCTTTGAATGAAACCCTGCAGGCAGTGACCCTCCCCAAGCCTCAGCATGACCCCATACGATCAACAGAATTGATCAGCAGAATTACAAAAACCGGTACCGCTCCGATCCCCTTGCGCGAACCGGTTTTACCTCTTCGCTCTCAACCCCTGAATACCGCCCGGCAGAAGGCCGCGGCACACGCTCCTCTTCCCGCTTGAAGCCTGCCAGCTCCATTCACCCGTTTACTGACATTTTGTCAGTAAACACACACTCCGATCTGACACAATAATCACCAGTGTGACATATTCTGCTCCGGAAAAGCGGTGGACAAGCTTTTTTCGGCATTGGCACGGTAATTGATTATTAAATAGTCAGGCAGCTGCATAACAGAGCTGCCAATAATCACACTACTCATAACAAGCAAGAGATTACAAGGAGAACACTATGCTGGTAAAACTATCAAAAGACCCGATGAGACTGTTTGACGATATCTGGTCAGGATCACAGTTGCCCACGACGCCTGCATTCAAGGTTGATATTGCTGAAGACGAAACTGCATTTCATATAGATGCAGAACTTCCCGGAATAGCAAAGGAGCAGATAGGACTCAATATCGAGGATGATGTACTGACCATAAAGGCCGAAAGAAAACAGGTAACAGAAGATTCAAAAAAGGATTACCACCGTATTGAACGGACTTATGGCACTTTTTCAAGAAGCTTCAATCTTGGCGAAATAATCGATCAGGATAACATCCAGGCTGACTTTGAGGGTGGAATGCTTTGCATAACACTGCCAAAAGCACGTCCTGCAGGAAGAACAAAAGAGATTGCAATTAATTAACGCTGTAGCACTATCCGGGTTTTGCGGGCTTCCCTCCAAAACTCATCATTTTCATACACTCTCAAAGAAAAGGAAGAAACATTATGGGAAAAATTATCGGCATCGACCTTGGCACTACGAACTCCTGTGTAGCGGTCATGCAGGGAACTCAGCCTACGGTTATTGAAAATTCAGAAGGCAACCGTACTACACCATCAATTATTGCCCTGACCAAAACAGGTGATCGTCTTGTAGGACAGGCTGCAAAAAGACAGGCTATCACCAATCCGAAAAACACCATTTTCTCAATCAAGCGTTTTATGGGACGCAAATATGATGAGGTCCCGAACGAGAAAAAGATGGCCCCGTATGAAATCATCAACGAAAGTGGCGAAGCAAGGGTAAAAATCAACGACAAGATCTACTCTCCACAGGAGGTTTCTGCAATGATTCTGCAGAAAATGAAACAGACAGCCGAAGATTTCCTCGGAGAGAAGGTAACCGAAGCGGTCATTACCGTTCCTGCATATTTCAACGACGCTCAGCGACAGGCGACCAAAGATGCTGGACGCATTGCCGGCCTTGATGTCAAGCGCATTATCAACGAACCGACAGCCGCAGCTCTGGCCTACGGACTTGACCGGAAAAAGGAGAATGAAAAGGTTGCCGTCTTCGATCTTGGCGGAGGAACATTTGATATCTCCATTCTTGAGCTTGGAGATGGCGTTTTTGAAGTCAAATCAACCGATGGCGACACCCATCTCGGCGGCGATGACTTTGACCAGAAAATTATTGATTATCTGGCAGATGAGTTCAAGAAACAGGAGGGTATTGATCTTCGCAATGATGCCATTGCTCTTCAGCGCCTGAAAGAGGCGGCTGAAAAAGCAAAAATAGAGCTCTCATCAAGAACGGATACGGAAATCAACCTCCCTTTTATTACCGCAACCCAGGAGGGCCCGAAACACCTTGTCATCAATCTGACCAGGGCAAAATTTGAGGCATTGAGCGCTGAGCTGTTCGACAAGATTCTTGATCCCTGCCATCGTGCAATCAAGAACTCAAAGGTTGACATGAAGGATATTGATGAAGTTGTGCTTGTCGGAGGTTCAACCCGCATACCAAAGGTTCAGGCTCTTGTCAAGGAGTTCTTCGGAAAAGAGCCGAACAGAAGCGTCAATCCTGATGAGGTTGTTGCAATCGGTGCAGCCATTCAGGGCGGTGTGCTTAAAGGTGATGTAACCGATGTGCTTCTGCTTGATGTCACTCCGCTCTCTCTGGGTATAGAGACCCTTGGCGGTGTCATGACCAAGCTTATTGATGCAAACACCACCATTCCGACCAGAAAACAGGAGGTATTCTCAACCGCAGGTGACAACCAGACTTCAGTTGAGGTCCATGTCCTTCAGGGAGAGCGCCCGATGGCCACGGACAACAAAACACTTGGAAGGTTCCATCTTGGTGATATTCCGCCATCTCCAAGAGGGATTCCGCAGATCGAAGTAACCTTCGATATCGATTCAAACGGTATTCTGAGCGTGTCGGCAAAAGACAAGGCGACAGGAAAAGAGCAGAGCATTAAAATTGAGTCGAGCAGCAAGCTGAGCGATACGGAAATCGAAAAAATGAAGCAGGATGCAAAAGAGCATGCTTCCGAAGACCAGAAACGCAAGGAGGAGATTGACACAAGAAACCTGGCTGACTCTCTCATTTTCAGCACGGAAAAACAGCTGAAGGAGCTGGGTGATAAAATACCGGCAGAGAAACGCCCGGCACTTGAAGGCTCCCTTGATAAACTCCGGGAGGCTTACAAAAATGGCACTATTGAATCCATCAAGAGCGCTATGGAAGAGGTCAACAAGGAGTGGAGCGATATTGCTTCACAGCTCTACCAGTCACCTCAGTCTGAAGCTGCTCATTCCGAGCAGGCTCCTCAGCCGGAAGGCGAAAAGAGAAAAAGCGGTGGAGACGGTGAAGTTGAAAATGCCGAGTATGAAGTCATTGATGACAAAGAGAAGTAAGCTCGTCAACACAAGCTTATCAGAAACAAAGGGATTCGTCATGAATCCCTTTGTTATTTAACCTTGATTTGCTAATTTAACCATGTTGAACGCGGAACACCGAAGAGTGTTCTATTTGCAAATTTTAACCGTGCAAACGATGCGATCTCAGCTCAGCCGTCCGAATACCGCTACAAACCAGGTCAGGGTCAGTACTGCTGGACCATGGTCGGGGAATGCGGCGCATAAAACCAAGAAATATTATATCACCACGGCAAAAAGGGACAACTACGGGAAACTTCAGATCCAGATCTGCCCTGTATCCGGACGCAGAAAGTTGTCGCCGACACCTGAGATAATCAGTAAAATCATTTCAGGTGAGATAGAGTTGTTTGTTTTGACCACACAGCCCGATATCGGAATTGACCTGAAACAGAAGGTACTTGACAATGAGAACCGGTATGTCATCGACTTTGACAAGCGGGGAATCAAGTGGACCATGAGGGATATTCCTGTCTTTTATGACTCACTGCACCAGCAGCTCGCCGTTGAAATTGACCGCCAGTTCTATACCCTGGACAAGTTTTTCAAGTAACCGGAGCCAATACCTCCTGTTATGCAAGCCTGTCACATCCTCTTTTCAATGCCATGCAATCACGGTTGCATGGCATTTTTTTTCTCATCACTACGGGAGTTTCTTTTTTGCCAGCTTTGCTTCCGGAGAGGCCGGATAGACACTCACAAGACTGCTGTATCGTGCCTTGGCACTCGCTGTATCGCCAATCTTCTCAAAACAGATCGCCTGTTTGAAGAGCGCTGCCGGACGCTTGCTGCTTTTGGTATATTTGGCAATAACCACCTGATATTCCAGAATGGCCTTTTCATACCATTTCTCCAGAAAATAGCTCTCCGCAAGATAAAACTGAGCATCAGAGAGAAGGGGTGATTTCGGATAGCCCTGTATAAGCTTGCCAAAACTTTCCCGTGCTGCGGTATAGCTCTTTTTTCCGAGCAGCACAACACCTTCATCCAGAAGTTTCTTTTCAGGAGAGATCTCCGTTTTCACCGCTTCCGTTACGGATTCACTCTTTGGTTGTGTTGCTGCCGGAGGGGATTTCATATCTTTTTCGACTCCAAGATAACTCTCGATTTTCTGTAGCCGTGAATCGAGATCATCAAACTTGTGGACAAGCAGAGAGTCCTCCATGCCAAGTCGCCCGAATGTTTTGCTGTTATTGTATCTGGCCTCTTCAATACTGCCCTGCAGGCGTGCAACCTCATCACGAATCTGCTGTACATCCGAATAGGATACTGCCGTTTGTGTTTTAATGGTTTCAGAATCTGTTTTCAGTTTCAGGAGATCGTCTTTGACAACAACAAGCTCCTGCTTTGAAGCACATGCCGAAAGCAGAAAAAAGGGAAAGAGTATAAACGGTTTAATCTTTTTATTCATGGATATCAACAACATTGATTTATGTAAAACTTGCACTAATACCTGTTTCCGTTTGTCAGCTCCAGGGCTACTCCGGGCTAAGGCTTGAACGCCCCTGTTATTTTATCACAAAATGCGCGCGCCTGTTTTTTGCCCATGCCTCATCATTCTGGGCAGCATCGAAAGGGCGCTCTTCACCATAACTGACAGATTCAAGGCGGGAGGCCGCAACTCCGAGTTTTACCAGATACTCCTTCGCTGTTGCCGCTCGGCGTTCTCCAAGTGCAAGGTTATACTCTGCGGTACCTCTCGCATCACAATGACCTTCAATCAGAGCACCTTTGGCTGTATTGCTTCCAAGCCACTCGGAATTCTGTTTCAACTGGCCCTGAGCTTCTGTGCCGAGTGTGGAACTGTCAAAATCAAAAAACACATCACCGAGCGGTCCTGTCTGATACTTGTCAAATCCATATCCTGTCGGTGTAGAGGGCAGTGCCGGAGATGAGGGCGCAGAACTTTCGGCAGAGGTGCTGCCGCCAGTGCTCTCTGTTGAGGTCACTGCACTTTTTGATGAACATCCCGCCGTCGTCATCAAGGCAAGAATAAAGATGCCGTTTACTGTTTTTCTCATCGTTCAATCGTCATTTTAGCATGAATAAAAAAATGGGGGCAAGCCCGGTTCAGCCTGCCCCCTGATACATCACAACCTGAACAGGCAATACTACTCAGCCACAAAGTGTGCTCTTCTGTTCTGGGCCCATGACTCCTCATCATGACCGACGGCAAATGGCCGCTCTTCACCATAACTGACCGTTTTCATGCGATTGGCCGGAATACCGAGGTTCACGAGATTGTCCCTGGCACTGACCGCACGACGCTCACCAAGAGCAAGATTGTATTCGTTGGTCCCGCGTTCGTCGCAATGGCCCTCAATAACAACACTCCGTGTTCCATTCGCCTGCAGCCATGAGGCATTGGTTTTGAGCTGCTCTACAGCATCAGCACGTACAAGTGATTTGTCGAAATCATAAAAGACATCACCAAGCACAGGTCCCTGAACTACCGGTGGCGCTACCGGCGGCGGTGGAGGCGGTTCCGGAGCGACAACGACATCCTTTTCGCAGCAGCAGGCTCCCAGAAACAGCATTGAGGGAATCAGCAGGTTTCGAAATAAAATCTTCTGGTTTACCATTGGTCAATCCTCCTTTTTATTGTTTTTTCAGCCGCGGCACACTATCGAAATACGGACCAGAATGGCTGCATCTGCTCGCCATCAACCTGCAATAATCGCCTCTGGTTTTCTCCGGATGCACTCATGACGTACAATTTTTTTGCCCCCTGGCGATTGGATGAAAAAACAATCATCTCTCCATCA
This sequence comes from Candidatus Chlorobium masyuteum, assembly GCF_011601315.1. Lineage (NCBI taxonomy): Bacteria > Pseudomonadati > Chlorobiota > Chlorobiia > Chlorobiales > Chlorobiaceae > Chlorobium > Candidatus Chlorobium masyuteum. The sequence continues at coordinate 84,490 of NZ_JAAORA010000004.1, forward strand.
GGAGACCATGAAGGCGCTTCGTTTTCCTGTGCATTTCTTGTCAGCTGTCTTAAGCTTGAACCGTCTGCATTTATCACAAATATATTGATTTCGCCATTCTTTTCCCATGTCGTGTAGGCAATTTTATCCCCGGATGGAGACCATGAAGGCTGCGTGTTATAGCGTCCGCTGAAGGTGAGTCGTTTAACCTCTCCGGAATGAATATCCTGGACAAAAATCTGGGGCAAGCCGTTTCGCGAAGAGACAAAGGCCATTTTGCTTCCATCGGGTGAAAATGTCGGCGAGACGTCTATCCCCTTGCTGTTGGTAACACGCCGGGAGACGGAGCCATCGGGTCTGACAAGATAGATCTCCTGATCACCTTCATAGGAGAGGGTTGTGGCAACTTCACTGCTGCCTCTCCATCCGGGATCAATGCTGATACCGTTTTTGCTCACAAAACTGGTTTTCCTGTCGGAGAGGTTCCTGATATAGAGGGCGGGGTGACCTGCTGTAAAATCAGTATAGGCAAGGTACTTTCCATCCGGAGAGAGAGCAGGGGTAAGGGTGATGGATTTGGTGTTGGTCAGCTGTTCAAGACCATACCCGTCAAAATCACACTCATAGATCTCCTTGAAACCGGTTTTATTGCTGACAAAAACAATCCTGCTGCCGAAAACCGACTTTTTACCGGTCAGAAGTTCAACAAGATCGGCACAGAATGCATGACCGATAGTACGAAGCTCATCTTTTCGGCCTTTATAGGATTTTTTGAGCAGCGACTTTCCTCCTGCGCTCTCAAAGACCTCCATATCAAGCGTGACCTGCCCGGATTTTTCGAACACCCTTCCACCGGCATAGACTTCCGCTCCAACTGAATTCAGGGCACTGAAATTAACGCGCACCGTCTCTTTGTCAACAACCTCCTTGACATTAAGGGGAGGAGCAATCACCGAGAAATAATTGGTAAAATCAAGCCCTTCATGAATAACGGCGTCAATATTTCCTGCCCACTCACTCTCTTTTCTGCCCTTTGCATCCGGTCTGTCGAGAACAAGTGCAATTTTACTGGCACCCTCCTTGCGGATGGCGATATACTCACCTGACTCAGCAGCTGTGAGATGGTGAGGAAAAGCAAAGAGGCAGGAGAAGAGAACAAGAGTGCCGGAAAAAAAAGATCGGATTTTTCGCATATATAGTCACCGTTATAATTTGTAAAAGATCGCCGGAAAACCGGCAGCTTCCTTATGTATTTACCAAACCACAGAGCATCAATACGGGCTCTCTCATCGCAAGTGTAAACAAAACATCTATTCGGTATTGCTCAACAAATATACATCAACCGGCCTATATACGGAAAGTATTTTTCCCGCACTCTCTATCCGTCAAAAACCGGCCTTCACTACTTCTCAATACCTTCAGGAGTAAATACAAAACCGACCCAAAGCTCACGCTCACGCTCACGCGCAAGTTCCTCTTTCGGAATAACGGGCAGCGGGGAGGATTTCTCAAGTGCCCGTTTCACCGAGTTGTTCAGGTACTCACTCGGAGCCCTCCTGTCGATAACAATCTGATTGATCGTTCCATCTGCAAGGATGTGTATACGAACATAGACCTCCATACCGTAACTGCTTCTGAGCATCTTGCCCGAAAATTCCCAGTTTCGCTGAATAATGGAGGCGATATATGCCTTGTAGGGACCGCCCCCCCTGCCACTGCCGCCGGACCCGGAGCCGCCCCGTCCTCCCGGATTTCCTTCAGCATTCACTCTCTGCTGAAGCTGCGCAAGCGCTTTGTTCAGATTACCCATACTCCCTGCCGGAGATGGTTTGGGCGGCGCGGGCGAACTCTTTGCAACGACCTGTTTGAGGCGCTCAAAGGCCTTGTTGATCTCATCCTGCTTGCTGGCCGGCTTGGCTACAACATCGGAAATAGTCTTTGCTTTTTGTTGTACCGGGGTTGGCGGAAGCAGTGCGGCCGGCTGCGAGGCTTTTGGTTCGACCGGAGCTGGCGGTTCTGACACGGTTTGAGCTGCCGGAAGTGAGGATCCTTCGCCCGGTGCTTCTGAAAAACCGGCAGGGCCTCCGGGACCGGAGAGCGATACAAGCGTGACGCTTACCAGCCTGGATGGTTTGGCATGCCGATCTGCATCCAGCATCTGGAGATACAACGCGAATATAAAGAGCAGGAGATGCATGGCTGCTGCAGCGGCAAGCCAGAAAAAAAACTTTTTTTCAGCAGGAACTCTCTTCTGAGCTGTTTTCATACTCCCCACTTATCTCCCCTCTTTGCCGATAACAGCCGCCGGTTCCGTCACCATTCCGATCTTTTCAATTCCGGCATCCCTGATCTGGGCCATAACATCCATTACCAATCCGTACGGGAGCGATTTATCGGCTTTCAGGTAGACCTCCCCTGTCCGCTTGACATCGAGGATCGTCGGCAGTTTCTGGCGAACTTCACTGGCGTTCAACTGATATTCATTGATATAGACCCGCCTTGAACCGTCAATGCTGATCACCAGCGCTTTCTCCGAAACGTCCATCTTCTCGTGAGTTGTTTGCGGGGTCTCAACCTTGACACCATGCGTCATCATGGGTGCGGTTACCATAAAAATGATAAGGAGCACAAGCATGACATCAACAAATGGCGTTACATTGATGTCGCTCATCAAACGACCTTTTCCGGAAGTCATCATATCCCTTGCTGAGAAGAGGGTTCAATAAGGAATGCAGCGGCAAATTCCGGAGAAAACTCCTCGAGGTCATGTTCGATACTACCGATCTGCTGCGAAAAATAGTTATAGCCGATAACCGCCGGAATTGCCGCGGCAAGACCGGCGGCAGTTGCGATCAGGGCTTCAGAAATACCCGGAGCAACAATGGCAAGAGAGGCCGACTGAGACTGGCCTATATTCTGAAAAGAGGTCATAATACCCCAAACGGTGCCGAAAAGCCCGATAAAGGGTGCGGTATTGCCGACAGTTGCAAGAAAAGAGATCAGTGACGAAAGTCTTTTGCCCTCCAGATTTGCCTCACGTTTGATTGCTCTTGCAATCCGGGCTCGCGCCTGCCGGATATCGCTTTTATCTCCAAGTGCCCGATACTCAATATAGCCTGCACGAAACACCCTGGGCAGGGAGCCATGCCGGTACTGTTCACTCTCTGTAAAAGCCTTGTCGACATTATAGACATCGAAAAAAAAGTCAAGGAACACTTTCGACTCGCCGAGTGATTTACGGACATAACCGAACTTGTAGGCAATGATTGCCCAGGATACCACAGAGAAAGAGAGGAGTACAAAAAGAACAAACAAGACGACAGGTCCGGCATCCGAAACCAGTCCGAAAATCCCGAGTTTAGAATCAAGCATCAGAAGGGTAACTAATTAAAGGTTCATTAAAACAAATTCATATTCTCAATCACCATGTAGGCCAGCGCTGAACCGGAAAGAGCACAGAGTGTGTTGACCAGATCATTATTGACAAAAGGGACGCCCTTGAGCAGCCGGTTTTCAACCATCAACCCGTCAGGAGCGAGGCTGTGGGTCCGTTCTGTAACCTTTTCGCGAATCGGATCAAAATACTGGGCCTGCACTGTTGCGCCGAAAAAGCTGTCAACAAGACTTGCCAGAAGTCCGGAAAAGCCGATGAGAAGAAAGGACTGGAGAACGCCAAAATCGGCCAGCCACTGCACATCGACGATCATGGCACTTGCACAGATAAAAAGGGAACCGAGAAATGCCCCTGATGTACCGGGAACAGAAACACCGCCGGAAGTGCCTACGGGAACCTCCCTGAAGGTCGTGATCAGTCTCGCTTTCGGGTTTGGCCACATGGTACCTATCTCAGTTGCCCAGGTATCGGCCTGCACGGCCGCAAGCGTACCAAGGTAGGCAAAAAAGATTGCCGGATCGTTGGTCAGGGAAAAAACCACCATCATAATCCAGGCAATTCCCCCGTTGGCGTACACCTGACCGGCATCACGCTGTGAACCTTTTTCAAAGACCAGATCAAATTTCGCCTTCCGTTTCTTGCCAAGCTTGGACAATACCGATGAGAGAAGATAAAAGGTCAGGAGAGGAACGGTCCAGGCCATCCCGCCTATGCCGAATATCGTTGTTCCCAGAAGAAATGTGGCCGTCGCTCCGCTGTTATTGAGGAATTTAACCTTGATCGAGAATAACGCAAGGAGAAAGGCAAAAAATCCTCCGAGAAGAAAATTCTCAAGAAGAATAGTATGATTCATCTCAAGCACATAGAGGATATAGGCAATGGAAACCGGTATAAAAAAGTTATCCAGACCATAGGAGAGCAGCGCTTCAACCGCCGTGGCAACAAGCGCAAGAAGCAGCACAAGAGCAAACAGAGAGATGGTTGAAGTGCCCGCAAGGCCTCCGCTGAATTCATGACGGAAAAGCATCATGGTTGTTCCGAGCAAGAGCAGGCTGCTGAAAAACATCGTGAGCGACCCCTCGACAGTTTTAGGGTTTTTGGTCAGATGCTCGATATGTTTTTTGCCGACGGAACTCCCTACAAGAGCTGCTAGCGAGTCGCCCACCCCCATGACCAGCACGGAGATCTGGAGTATCCATTTATGTGATTCCCAGAGAAAAAGAGCAAGAAAAAGAAAAACAAAAGGGAAAAGTAGCGAGCCGTAACTTTGAGCGGTCGCGGTTGGCTGAAGCTCACGGCTATCACTGCCGGCAAGCAAGGCCCGGAACCAGCAAAATCGCATGTTCAGTGCATTAAGCAGCAGCAGCAAAAAAGCTGCAAGCACGGGATAAAAGTTTGACTGAAAATAGGTTGGTATAAAAAACAGCACAACACCCATAGAGAGGTGAATGACTTTTCTGACCACCAGAGGAGAGATTCCGAATTTTCTTGTAAGCAGTTCCGCAAGAAGAACAAAAAGCAGCACAAGACAAAGAGTCAGAAAAAAGACCGGGATGTCCTGAGACAACGGCGACTGAAGGTTCAGCATGATTCAGTTGTTTGTTTTATTGCACAAATATCAGCACTGAAAAACGAATGCGACTGCTTAAAAAATATCATTTTAACTCTTGAGATTAAACAGCAAATATTCACTCTCGTTTAATATTTTTATTGTTTGTATTAGTAGAACTTTAAACGTAAATTGATTCCAGTTTTCGTTTTCTTTCGAAGAAACCTGTACGCATCAATGTCCGCATGTAATCGACATCTATTCCGCACAAGCAACGGATACGAAAAACCGGCCTCCGGAAATAACGCTGTTGGCGGTAGTATGGTCGCGATTTTGCTGAACTCCTTCAATTCCAGGATCGAAATAGTGAACCCTGTGGTGATTCCGCAGGTGAGCACTGTTGTGCTCTAAACCAGCAACCGGTCCCAAGTCCATCACTCTCTTTTCAGACCTTTTACTTTCAGTGGCTTCGGGAACGGCAGTCCAGGAGATTTTTTTATAATTGGCGAAAAACAATCTTTCCCTGCCATGAGATCTGATACGATAAAGAGCGGATTTGAAAAAGCACCGCACCGCAGCCTTTTGAAAGCCACTGGCTCAATACAGTCAAACAGTGACTTTAAAAAACCATTCATAGGAATCTGTAACTCCTTTAATGAACTGATTCCCGGTCATGCACACCTTCAGGAGCTGGGCAGAATTGCAAAGGATGAGGTACGAAAAGCCGGCGGCGTCCCTTTTGAGTTCAATACCATCGGCGTTTGCGATGGCATTGCCATGGGCCATATCGGTATGCGCTACTCTCTTGCAAGCCGTGAACTCATCGCCGACTGTGTAGAAACTGTTGCCGAAGCTCACCGTCTGGACGGGCTTGTCTGCATTCCGAACTGTGACAAGATCACCCCCGGCATGATGATGGCCGCTCTGCGCATCAACATTCCCGTGATCTTTGTTTCCGGCGGACCAATGAAAGCCGGCCATACTCCTTCAGGAAAAACTGTTGACCTGATTTCGGTTTTTGAAGCTGTCGGCCAGTTCAGCAGCGGCAAAATCAGTGAAGGTGAACTGGAGACCATAGAGGAGAGCGCGTGCCCCGGATGCGGCTCCTGTTCCGGAATGTTCACGGCAAACTCAATGAACTGCCTGAGCGAAGCGCTCGGTTTTGCCCTGCCCGGTAACGGCACCATACTTGCTGTTGATCCACGGCGCAATGAACTGGTTAAAGAGGCATCGCGCCGTATTATTGATCTGGTAAACCGGAATGTCAGACCAAGGGATATTCTTACAAGAAGTGCGCTTTTAAACGCATTTGCCCTTGATTTTGCAATGGGAGGGAGCACCAACACCATTCTGCACACCCTTGCGATTGCCAATGAAGCTGAACTTGATTTCGACTTTTCGGAGCTGAACACCCTTTCGGCAAAAACGCCCTATATCTGCAAAGTCAGCCCGGCTACCATGGAGGTCCATATCGAGGATGTCGACCGGGCCGGTGGTGTATCGGCAATTCTGCATGAGCTGAGCCGGATTGATGGGCTTCTTGACCTCTCGGCGTTGACGGTAACAGGAAAAACTCTGGGAGAAAATATTGCTCACTCGGAAGTAAAGGATAGAAAAGTAATAAGAAGTGTTCAGGATCCCTACTCCGCAACCGGCGGTCTGGCAGTACTATACGGCAATCTTGCCCCGCAGGGTGCTGTGGTGAAAACCGGAGCGGTGAGCCCGGCCATGCTGAAACATACCGGTCCGGCAAAGGTCTATGACTCTCAGGATGATGCGATCAAAGGTATTATGGGAGACGATATCAAACCGGGCGATGTCGTTGTTATCCGCTATGAGGGGCCAAAAGGAGGCCCTGGAATGCCGGAGATGCTCTCCCCTACCAGCGCCATCATGGGACGCGGACTCGGAGAGTCGGTGGCACTCATTACCGATGGGCGATTCTCCGGTGGATCACGGGGAGCCTGCATCGGTCACGTATCGCCTGAAGCGGCTGAAAAAGGGCCTATTGCCGCCCTGAAAAACGGTGACCTGATCACCATCAATATTCCCGAAAGAACTATCTCGATGGAGCTGACCGATGACGTCATCAAAGAACGGCTTGCAAAACTCAAGCCGTTTGAACCGAAAATAAAAAAAGGGTATCTGGCACGGTACTCCCAGATGGTCACATCAGCCAATACCGGCGCCATACTGAAAAACCCGGGATCCTGTGAACCTTGTGAATCAAAATAATCGAGCTATGCACTCTTCAGACCAAACACTTAATGGTTCAGAGATATTTTTTGAATGTCTGCGGCGCGAACACGTTGAATATATTTTCGGTTATCCCGGCGGATCGCTGCTGAAAGTCTATGAAACGCTCCATGATGTTAAAGATATAGAGCACATCCTTGTCCGCCATGAACAGGGTGCGACCCACATGGCTGAGGGTTATGCCCGTGCTACCGGCAAACCGGGTGTTGTACTTGTCACTTCCGGGCCCGGCGCAACAAACACCGTTACCGGTATTGCCAATGCCTATATGGACTCATCTCCGATGGTGGTCTTTACCGGGCAGGTCCCAAGCTCACTGATCGGCAACGATGCCTTTCAGGAGGCCGATATTGTCGGCATTACCCGTTCGATAACGAAACACAACTTCCTTGTCAAGGATGTCAGGGAGCTTGCCCTGACCATCCGCAAGGCATTTTTCCTTGCCACTACCGGCAGACCTGGTCCGGTTCTTATCGATATGCCGAAAGATGTACTGAATGCCTCATGCCCGTTTCACTGGCCTGAAACCGTTGATATCCGGGGCTTCAAGCCAACACTCATCTGTCACTTGAACCAGGTTGAGAAGGCTGCACAGAAAATCGCGCAGGCAAAACGTCCTCTGCTCTATATCGGAGGCGGAGTGATCAGCGCAGAAGCATCGGAAGAGCTTCGGGCTTTCGCTATAGAACAGAACATACCGGTCACCATGACCCTGCAGGGATTGGGCGCATTTCCGGCCAGCCATCCGCTCAGTATGGGAATGCTCGGCATGCACGGAACCTACTGGGCCAATCAGGCCGTCAATAACTGCGATCTTCTGATTGCCGTCGGTGCCCGCTTTGATGACCGGGTAACCGGTAAAATCGAAACGTTCGCGCCCCAGGCTTACAAGATTCACAATGACATTGATCCTACCAATGTCGATAAAAATGTCAAGGTTGATCTGCCGATTGTCGGCGATGCCAGACACTTTCTCGCTTCACTGCGTGAGGTTATGCCGGAAAAGTCGGCGAGCCGCGAACCCTGGCTTGAGCAGATCAACTCATGGAGGGAGAGCTGCCCGTTGAGCTACAGTTACGATGAGAAGACACTCAGAACCGAATTTGTTATTGAAGAGGTCTCAAAACAGACCGCCGGCAATGCGGTTGTTGTTACCGATGTAGGCCAGCATCAGATGTGGACATCGCAGTATTTCAAATTCATCAATCCGCGATCCATTATCACCAGCGGAGGACTCGGCACCATGGGTTACGGCCTGCCGGCAGCCATCGGTGCAGCTTTCGGCATCAAGGATCGACCGGTTGTTCTCTTCTGCGGAGACGGAGGATTCATGATGAATGTACAGGAGCTTGTCACGGCTGTTTACCATAAACTTCCGGTCAAAATTTTCCTGATCAACAACAGCTACCTCGGAATGGTGCGCCAGTGGCAGGAGCTTTTCCACAAGGAGAAATACTCATTTACCGATCTTGGCGACAGCAACCCCGACTTTGTTAAGGTTGCCGAGGCATTCGGTTGCAAAGCCCTCCTTGCCGAAACCCCTGCTGCAGCCAAAGCCGCAGTCAGTGAAGCCCTTGCATGGAATGACGGGCCGGTACTTGTTGAGTTCAGGGTTGTCAAAAAAGATATGGTCTTCCCTATGGTCCCTGCAGGCGGCTCCATTTCAGATATGCTCCTGGCAAGGTTAAATCCAAAAACAATGGTTTGAATCGGACTATGAAACATCTCATTTCTGTACTGGTTGAAAACAAGTTCGGCACCCTCAACAGGGTTGCCGCCATGTTCAGCGCACGCGGCTTCAACCTTGAAAGCATATCCATCGGAGAGACCGAGGACAGCGAAATCTCACGCATGACCATTGTGACACGGGGTGACGATCAGATCATCAGCCAGGTAGTCAAACAGCTCAACCGGTTGATTGATACGATCAAGGTTACCGATCTGACAAAGCAGCCTCATGTTGAACGGGAGCTGCTTCTGATGACCCTGAAACTCAGCAAAAGCGTGCAGCATGAGATTTTTGAGCTGATCAATGTTTTTAAGGGAAAAGTCGTGGATATAAAACAAAAATCAATTACTATTGAGGTCATCGGCACTCCCGACAAGATCAACACAACTATTGATATCTTCAGGCCGTACGGCATCAGGGAACTTGCCCGTTCCGGGGCTGTTGCGATCCAGCGGGGAGAGTGAAACCATTTTTACTGTAATTATCAATCAAAACTATTTAAGAGATGAACGTTTATTATGACCAGGATGCCGATCTCGGTTATCTGCAGGGAAAAAATATTGCAATTCTCGGTTACGGCAGCCAGGGCCATGCTCATGCCCTGAACCTCAAGGAGAGCGGTCTGAACGTCTGCGTCGGCCTTCGCAGCGACAGCTCATCGGCAGCAAAAGCACGCGAAGCCGGCCTGCAGGTCAATACCGTGGCTGAAGCGGTTAAATGGGCAGACATTGTCATGGTACTGCTTCCCGATCAGACCCAGAAAGCAATCTACGATAGTGAAATTGCTCCAAACCTCGTTCCGGGCAATACCCTTGCTTTTGCTCATGGATTCAATATTCATTACAAGCAGATTGTTCCGGAAAAGACGGTTAACGTCATCATGATTGCACCGAAAAGCCCCGGCCATCTTGTTCGCCGCACTTTTACCCAGGGTAACGGTGTTCCCTGTCTTATCGCCGTTCATCAGGACTATACCGGTGAGGCAAAACAGCAGGCACTTGCCTGGGCAAAAGCTCTTGGCGGCACCAAAGCCGGTGTTATTGAAACCTCCATCAAGAATGAAACAGAGACTGATCTTTTCGGTGAGCAGGCAGTACTCTGCGGCGGTTCGGCCGAGCTGATCAAGGCTGGATTTGAGACGCTTGTTGAAGCAGGCTACCCGGAAGAGCTCGCCTACTTCGAGTGCATGCACGAGCTGAAACTGATTGTTGATCTCTATTATGAAGGTGGCCTGTCGAGAATGAACTACTCCGTTAGCGATACGGCTGAGTACGGCGGCATGACCCGCGGACCGCGCCTTATCACCCCTGCGGTCAAGGCTGAGATGAAAAAGATTCTGGAAGAGGTACAGGACGGCCGTTTCGCCAAAGAGTTTATTGACGAGTGCAACGGTGGCTACAAGAACCTCAACAAGCTCAGAGCGGAAAACAGCGGCCATTCGATCGAGAAGGTCGGTGCCAAACTGCGCGACATGATGAGCTGGCTGATTAAAAAATAACAGAATCCGACAGAAGAATGTACAAGATCGTATCCATACCGGGTGATGGTATCGGCCCGGAAGTCGTTGCAGGAGCTGTTTCAGTCTTGAAGCAGCTCTCGAAAAAACATGGTTTTGAAGTAGTGATAGAAGAGCATCCGTTCGGCGGAGCATCCTATGACCTGCATGGCGAGATGCTTACAAATGCAACGCTTGAGGCATGCAAAAAGTGTGATGCGGTACTGCTTGGCGCAGTCGGCGGCCCTAAATGGGAAAAACTTCTGCACGAACACAAACCGGAAGCCGCTCTGCTTAAAATCCGCAAGGAGCTTGAGCTGTTTGCAAACCTCAGACCGGCAAAAGTCTACGATGCACTGCTTGACGCATCATCGCTCAAGGCTGAAGTGGTTCAGGGGACAGATTTTCTTGTCTTCAGAGAGCTTACCGGCGGCATCTATTTCGGTCAGCCTCGCGGATTCGATGAGAACCGGGGCTGGAACACCATGGTCTACGAGCGCTATGAAGTGGAGCGTATTGCCCGGCTCGCCTTTGAAGCTGCCCGGAAACGCAAGGGAAAAGTGATCTCCATCGACAAGGCCAACGTACTTGAAGTTTCCCAGTTCTGGAGAAATGTGGTGCATGAAATCCACAAGGAGTACGCTGACGTTGAATTGAGCGATATGTATGTCGATAATGCAGCCATGCAGATTGTTCGTAACCCGAAACAGTTTGATGTTATTGTCACCAGCAACCTCTTCGGCGACATTCTGAGCGACATCGCGGGCATGATTACCGGAAGCCTCGGCATGCTCCCTTCGGCAAGCATCGGCAAAACCTATGCCCTCTATGAGCCGATTCACGGCAGCGCTCCCGATATTGCAGGTCGTAACATTGCGAACCCGATTGCCACCATTGCTTCCGTTGCCATGATGTTTGAACACAGCCTTAACCGACCGGAAATTGCCCGCGAGATTGAAGCGGCTATTGAGGCAACGCTTGCAGCGGGACTGCGGACGGCTGATATTTCGGCTCCCGGAGAGAAAACAGTCTCGACAACAGAGATGACAGAGGCAATTGTCCGCCATCTTGGCGCCTGAACAACCTATAGGCGGAGAGAATTCGGTGAAAGAGAAGATTCTGGTATTTGACACAACACTGCGCGACGGGGAGCAATCACCCGGCGCATCGTTGAATGTGCAGGAGAAGGTGGAGATTGCCCGGCAGCTTGAAAAACTCGGCGTCGACGTCATAGAGGCCGGTTTTCCTGCCTCATCTCCCCTGCAGCTTGATGCAGTACAGCGTGTCGGAGCAGAGTCGGGCAAGATTGTGGCTGCCCTTGCAAGAGCGGTTGAAGGCGACATAACTGCTGCATGGAAGGCCCTGCAGCAGGCGCGCAAGCCTCGCATACACACCTTCATCGGCACGTCCGATATTCATATTTCCGGAAAATTCGGCAGCGAGCGCTACGGACTTACCCTGCAGGAGAAGCGCAAAACCATTCTCAAAATGGCGGCTGATGCTGTCGCCTTTGCAAAAACCTTTACCAAAGATATTGAGTTTTCCGCTGAAGATGCCGGTCGTACCGATCCCGGCTATCTGGCAGAGATAATTGAAGCGGTTATTTCGGCCGGTGCCACAACGGTCAATATTCCCGATACAACCGGCTACACCTGGCCTTCAGAGTTCGGAGAGAAAATCGAGCGTCTCCGAAAGAGTGTACCCAACATCGGAGATGCAGTCATCAGTGTCCACTGCCATAACGACCTTGGTCTTGCTGTAGCCAACACCCTCAGCGCCATTCAGCATGGGGCTCGCCAGGTGGAGTGTTCCATGAACGGCATTGGAGAGCGTGCCGGAAATGCCTCACTTGAGGAGATTGTGATGGCCCTTAAAGTCCGCAGTGACCTGCATAACTTCTGCACCGGAGTCGTCACCGAAGAGCTCTACAACACGAGCCGTATGGTATCCACCTTTACGGGTATTATTATCCAGCCCAACAAGGCGATTGTGGGCGATAACGCATTCTCTCACGAGTCCGGCATTCATCAGGACGGTATGCTTAAAAACCGTGAGACCTATGAGGTGATGACACCCGAATCGGTAGGTGTACCCCGGACAAGCATTGTGCTTGGTCGCCACTCCGGAAAGCATGGATTGCAGTCCCGTCTTCTTGCTCTCGGCTACAAACTGCAGGATGCCGAGCTTGAAGCTGTTTACCGGCGCTTCGTTGATATTGCCGACAAAAAGAAAGAGGTCTACGATGACGATCTCCGAGTGCTGATGGGCGATGAACTGACCAGACCCGGAAGCGCTTTTGAACTCGACTACATGCATATCAACAGCGGTACCGCTTCGATTCCGACGGCAACAGTCCGAATAAAACACAACGAACAGGTGTATGAAGAGTCGGCAACCGGTGATGGCCCGGTTGATGCCTGTTTCAGGGCCATTGAGCGGGCGCTTGGTCTGGAATCGATGGTTACCTCCTACTCGGTCCGTTCAACAACCGCCGGCCGCCAGGCTCTCGGCGAAGCACTGGTACGCATCAGGGACCGTACTATATCCTTTAACGGAAGAGGGGTTTCGACCGATATTATTGAAGCCAGTGCCAAAGCCTACCTCCAGGCTCTCGGCCTTCGCCAGCATCATTTTGAAAACAACTCATCAGAAACCATAGATAACGGGGTTTAAGAAACCATGCAACAAACCATAACCCAGAAGATCCTTTCGAGGGCAGCCAACCGCAAATTTGTCGATGCGGGAGAGAGCGTATGGCTGAATGTCGACATCCTGCTTACCCATGATGTCTGCGGCCCTCCGACTTTTGATATTTTCAAGCAGGAGTTCGGACCGGACGCCAAAGTGTGGGATCCGCAAAAAGTTGTCGTGCTGCCCGACCACTATATTTTCACAGCCAACGAGCATGCCCATCGCAACATCGATCTGTTGCGCCAGTTTGCCGCCGAGCAGCATCTTCCCCACTACTATGATGTCGGCTCCGATCGCTACAAGGGCGTCTGCCATGTCGCCCTGGCTGAGGAGGGATTCAATATTCCCGGTACCGTACTCTTCGGAACTGATTCGCACACCTGTACCTCTGGCGCATTCGGCATGTTCGGTACCGGTATCGGCAACACTGATGCCGCATTCATTCTCGGCACCGGCAAACTCTGGGAAAAGGTCCCTGAATCCATCAAGTTCACCTTTGATGGAGTGATGCCCGAATATCTCACGGCAAAAGACCTGATTTTGCAGATTCTCGGCGATATCACTACCGATGGAGCTACCTACAAGGCAATGGAGTTCGACGGAGAGGCAATTTTTTCACTTCCGATGGAGGAGAGAATGACCCTCACCAATATGGCAATTGAAGCCGGAGGCATGAACGGCATCATTGCTGCCGACAGTGTCGCCGAGAGCTATGTCAGGGCAAGAAGCCAGAAGCCCTACGAGATTTTCCGGAGCGATCCTGATGCCAAATATCACAGCAAGTATCACTACAATGTCCGTGAACTTGAGCCGGTTGTTGCCCAGCCGCACAGCCCCGATAACCGCGCCACTGTCAGAAGTGTCCAGGGAACGAAAATAACCAAGTCCTACATTGGATCCTGCACCGGCGGAAAATTGACCGATTTTGTGATGGCGGCAAAGATCCTGAAGGGGAAAAAAGTATCGGTTACCACCAACATAGTACCTGCAACGGTTCTGGTTGCCAGAGCGCTTGAAACTGAGCACTATGAAGGTGTGAGCCTGAAGCAGATTTTTGAGGATGCAGGGTGCAGCATTGCCCTCCCTTCATGCGCAGCATGCCTCGGTGGTCCTTCCGATACGGTCGGCCGTTCGGTTGATAACGACCTTGTGGTATCAACCACCAACCGCAACTTCCCCGGACGCATGGGCAGCAAGCACGCCGGAGTCTACCTTGCCTCCCCGCTCACAGCGGCGGCATCAGCAGTTACAGGCAAACTCACCGATCCGAGAGATTTTCTCTGAGCGGCAGAACTGACAACTATGAACTTGTAAGGAAACAACTACCACTATGGAGACCATCATTCAGGGCAAAGCCTATGTACTGGGCAAAAATATTGATACCGACCAGATTATTCCGGCCGAACACCTGGTCTACAGCCTCTCCGACCCCGAAGAGGTAAAGCTTTACGGCAAATATGCCTTGTCGGGCGTTCCTCCCGAGCAGGGCGGACTGCCTGAAGGCAACATCCCCTTCATCCGTGAAGGAGAGTTCAGCTCCGACTACACCATTATCATTGCAGGCCCGAACTTCGGCTGCGGTTCGTCCAGGGAGCATGCTCCTTTCGCGCTGAAAGTTGCCGGTGCGAAAGCCATTATTGCGGAATCCTACGCACGGATTTTTTATCGCAACTGTGTAGACGGCGGTTTTGTTATCCCCTATGAGACGGCTGAACTGCTCAACCAGGTTATCAAGACCGGTGATGAGCTGAAAATCGATGTTAAAGCCAACACCATCGAAAACCTGAGCCGCAACGTCACCTATAAGCTCAATCCTCTCGGCGATGTCTTCAGCATCATAGAGGCTGGCGGGATTTTCGCTTATGCCCGTCAGGAAAATTTAATGGCGCAAAGCTGATTTATGAGTGTGCAATCAAGAAAAATAGAACTTTACGACACCACCCTGCGCGACGGAACGCAGGGTGAGCATATCAATCTTTCAGTTCAGGACAAGCTGCTTATTGCCGAGAAGCTCGATGAGTTCGGGATGGATTACATAGAGGGCGGATGGCCAAGCAGTAATCCCAAGGATGAAGAGTTTTTCCTCAAAGCCCGCAAGCTGGAGCTCAAACACGCAAAGCTCTGCTCTTTTGGTTCGACCGCCCGTTTTGCAAAAAGTGTTGACACTGACCCCAATCTCCTCGGCCTCCTCCAGTCAGAGACCCCTGTCATCACCATATTCGGCAAAACCTGGCAGGCCCACTCCGAAAAAAGTCTCGGAATTTCAGACGAGGAGAATGCCGAGTTGATCTTTCGTTCGGTTGCTTTCCTCAAGGGTGAAGGACGTGAAGTGTTTTTTGATGCTGAACATTTCTTTGACGGCTACAAGAACAATCAGGATTTCGCACTCAAGATGCTGCTCTCGGCGGTTCAGGGTGGAGCATCGAGAATTGTACTCTGCGACACCAATGGCGGCTCACTGCCGCATGAAGTGACCGAAATCGTCCGACACGTGCTGCAGGTTACCGGTATCCCTGTCGGGATCCATAGCCACAATGACGGAGATCTCGCCGTAGCAAACACCATCGCCGCTCTCCAGGCAGGAGCAACCCATGTTCAGGGTACCATAAACGGCATCGGTGAGCGGTGCGGCAATGCCAATCTCATCAGCATCATTCCGAATATCATGCTGAAACTTGAGGGGAACAGCACCTCCGTAAACAATCTCGGCAAGCTGACACAGCTCTCCAAGTTTGTCTACGAGATTCTCAATATGCCTTCTAACACAAGAGCCCCCTTTGTTGGGAAATCAGCCTTTGCACATAAGGGGGGCATACACGTCAGCGCCGTCATGAAAGAGAGTTCGCTCTACGAGCATATCGACCCTGCTCTTGTTGGCAACCGCCAGAGGGTTCTGGTTTCGGAACTTGCCGGTCAGAGCAACATCCGCTACAAGGCCCAGGAGCTCGGGATTGCTATTCCCGAAAAAAGTGATGTTATCAAGAACATTGTCAACCATGTCAAGGAGCTCGAACACAAAGGGTACCAGTTTGACGGAGCTGAAGCCTCGTTCGAACTGATCCTTCAGAAAGAGCTTGGCAGCTTTAAACCGTTCTTTGAGGTAGTTGAAACCAAGGTGCATATTGAATCCGGAAAGGGTGCCAAAAATGTCGATCAGGCCGTTCTCAAGGTGATGGTTGGCGGTGAGATCGAGCATATTGCCGCTGACGGAGACGGTCCGGTGAACGCACTTGACAAAGCTCTTCGCAAGGCACTGATCCATTTTTATCCTGAAATAAAAGCCATCAAGCTGATCGACTACAAGGTCCGTGTGCTTGAAGAGAAACGGGGCACCAGCGCCAAAGTGAGAGTGCTGATTGAAAGCAGTAATGGCCGGAACACCTGGGGCACAGTCGGCGTTTCAACCAACATCATCGAAGCAAGCCTTCTGGCTCTTCAGGACAGTATGAACTACCACCTCTTCACCGTTAAAGCTGCTCTCCCCGCAGCTGAATCCCCTTTACCTCAGACCTGAACGAAATGAATTTCAGCAGCACTGCCAGGGTACTGCTGAAATTCCCTGAACGATAAACCTTCTCATCCCGCCAACAAATCAACAACAGTATTGACACAAATCTGTTTTTGCGTCTTACTCATTTTCTGTACCTTAAAATATTACTCTTATTTTACAACTCTACACCAAAACAGATTACTATTACTATAGTCAACTATGCGCATCCACGATCTGGACCCGGAGAATAGGCCCCGGGAGCGTTTTCTCACCACCGGACCGGCGTCACTCAGCCCCGCTGAACTTCTGGCGATTATCCTGCGATCAGGCACAAAAAATCATAACATTGTAGACACCTGCAATGAGCTCATAGCCCGTGTAGGACTCGAAAAGCTTTGCGATGTAACAATCAGTGAGTTGCAGAAAACAAAGGGAATCGGACAGGCAAAGGCGATGCAGATTGTAGCAATCTTTGAGTTGAACAAACGGCTGCATTACAGTCGCAATCAGAACAAAAAGATTCAGGCGGCAAGGGATGTATTTGAGTATATGACAGGGAGGATTCCTGACGAGAAAAAAGAGCACCTCTTTGTTCTGCACTTGAACACCAAAAACCAGATCATCAAAAGTGAGCTTGTCTCAGTCGGGACATTGAACGCATCACTTATCCACCCCAGAGAGGTATTTAAAGCCGCTATAAGAGAGAGTGCCCATGCTATCATTTTAGTACATAACCACCCGTCAGGAGATGTTGAACCAAGCAATGCAGACCGGCAGGTCACCTCTCTTCTCAAAGAGGCGAGCGCACTCATCCAGATCGATCTCCTTGATCACATCATCATTGGCAATACAGGCTGGTTCAGCTTCAGGGAGAACTCCCTGCTTGCATAAAACAGGAGCACGTTAGCCATATGACTGAATCTGCGGATGCTGCTCCTCAGACTGACTGATGCCGGAAATATCGCGAACATTCTTTGCCTGCAATCCTTTCTGGGTTGTATCAAGCTCGAAATCCACTTCGGCATCCTGGTTCAGCACCTTGAAACTCTGCTCTGAAAGAATGGCAGAAAAATGAACGAAAATATCCTCACCGCCATCCGGATTCAAAATAAAGCCATAGCCCTTTTTGCCGTCAAACCATTTCACCTTACTGATTGCCATGATAAATAGTGTGATTTATCATTATGAGGAAAAATCCATACCGTTTTTTCGTCCGCCTATCACTTTGAATTACAAAGCAATATACACAAAACCCTCAATCAAGCCATATAAAACCTTTAGATAACACCATCATATTACGTCAATCTATTCATATAAACAAACGAATTTCACATAAACCACAAAAACAATACCTTGAAAACAGACTTTTCGCCTCCAAATTCTGCTCATAAAACAATCGAAATATCCGTATAGAGCAGTGATGGATGTGCTGTTGTGCCGATAAGGGCAACAAGCAGTGCATTAGCACTCCCGTTTCCATCTGAATCGTAATAGAGTTTGCCGGTTGTTGCATCGTAAACGATTCTGTCGTCACTGTCATGACCAACCGTTGCTCCGGCTTCTGACCAAAATTCTGCAGAGCTGAGCAAGCCGCCTTCAGAGCTTGTTATCGAGGAATAGCTTCCTTTGCTGAATGCCAGCACATCTGAGCCCGACTGGAAATCAAGAATGGTGTCACTATTGATTGGTGCCTGCTGGTGAGAATCAAAGACAAAGGTATCTGCACCCGATCCACCAGTATAGGTATCGCTATAGGCGGTCCCGTTCAAGGTATTGCTTCCTGCATTTCCGGTAATGAGAAGGCCGTTCAACACTCCGGATGCATCAATATTCAGTGCCGTTGTCCCGGTAGCTGTCACGCGTTCAATACCCCGGTCTCCTGCATAGAGAGTCAGGGTATCATTTGCTGTAGTTGAGCCAAACCTCACATCATCATTGCCTGTTGTTCCAGTATCGGAAAATTCGGCAGAAGTATGTTCGTCAGAAGAGAAGATGTGATAGATATCCGAGCCATTTCCGCCATTGAGAATATCATTCCCTTTTCCTCCATAAAGAACGTCGTTATAGGCGGTACCGGTCAATATATTGGCTCCGGCATTTCCGGTAATAACAAGCGGATTCAAAACTGCTGATGCATCAACATTCAGGGATGTAGTCCCGGTTGTCACTCCGGTAATGCCAATTCCAGTACCGATCACAACACGCTCTATACCGGTTTCCCCGGCAAAGAGGGTCAGAGTATCATGTTCAATTGTTGAGGCAAAGCGGACTTCATCGGAACCCGTGGCTCCGGTATCGGCAATTTCTGCGGCAAAATGATCTCCTGCCCTATTAACGATATAGATATCCGAACCATTTCCGCCATTCAGATAATTCAGTGCTGCACTGCCGATAAGCACATCGTTACCGGAACCTCCAACCGCTCTTTCAATCGTGCAGTCAAAAGCGATGGCAACATTCTCAGTCATACCGCTTAAAGAAGAGTAGGTACCTGGATTCAGATTGATAATCTGCTGTGTTGTAAAGCCGGAGCAATCAATGGTATCCATTCCGCCAGCATCCCAGATGGTAAAAATCGGTGCGGTATTGGAGGTAAAATCATAAATCGCTCTTTCGGAATCAGTTAAAGCAAGATTGCAGTTGAATCCATATACGGTGTCCCCGGCTCGGGTTACCGTATCTGCACCATGCAGCGCCTGAATGGCAGCAATATCGTAGAGCATCGGAGTCTGGGGAAATATAAAGGAGGAATAGGTGCCATCCGGATACCAGCCATACCCTGGCAAATATCCCCCGAAATAGGACATAACCGTATATTTACGATTATCCTCCGCGAATGCCGCGTTATTCTGATAGGTAATAGTCCCTCCATTTCCTGCATCGTATACGCCGGGATGAGAGAGACCAAGAGCATGTCCTATCTCATGGATCATGGTAAACAAGCCATAACTGCCCAGACTCATACCGATATCACTATTGGAGCTCCAGGCAGAGCTTAACCAGATCTGTTCTGCGGTTATGGAAAAGTTTTGGGTTACCGTATCCACGGTACCAAAACTTATGGTATAGGTCCCCCCCCCGGTGTTACTCGAATAGTTCAGCGTAATATTGGCTGATGGGTCTGCAATTTGAACCAGCCGATGGTCAGCTCCCGATGATTTGGCCATGATGTCATCAAGCAGCTGAAAAGAGAGCCTGGCGGTTGCAACCTGGAGCGCTGACATCTGAACCAGACTGGAACCTCCTTCTGAAGGGGTAAAACCGGCAACATTGGTCGGTGTCCCCTCATTGATTGCATAGGAAATTGAGGATAAATCAGCTGGCCAGGTAAAGGTATAACCGGTAAGTCCGCTACCCCAGGACGTGGTAAGTTGCGTAACAATCTGGCTCGTGGTCAAGGCATCATTTGTGCCCGTTATCGTTACCGTTACGATCTCCGTTGTTCCGTCTACTGTCGATACCGTAAAACTTTCTACAAGTGTATCACCCGCATTCAAATAGTCGAAGGCACTGTTGGCTGCATAACTCCACAGTCCGGCATCATCGATGCTGAAACTGCCATTGAGGCCTCCTGTATTGGTTTGAACAACAAAGAGAGCCGGATTATCTACATCAGTAACCGTAAGATGGCCTGTTGCTGTGATCGGCACATTGGTCTCGGCTACACTGGCACTAAAGTCGCCACTTATGACCGCCGCATCATTCGTACCCATTATCGCCAGCATCACAATCTGTGACGTCCCGTCTGCACTCTCAACCGAAAAACTCTCAACGAGCGAATCTCCTTCATTCAGGTAGTCGAACGCACTGCTGGAGGAATAACTCCAAAATCCGTCACCATCAATACTGAATCTGCCATTGACACCTGCATTGTCAGTTTGAATAACAAAGAGAGCAGGATTATCTACATCGGTCACCGTAAGATGACCCGTTGCCGTAACGATATCATTTGTCTCGGCTACACTGGCACTGAAATCACCGCTTATGACCGCTGCATCATTCGTGCCGTTTATCGTTACCGTTACCACTTCCGACGTGCCGTCTACCGTCGTTACCGTGAAGCTTTCCGTCACGCTGCTGCCAACATTCAGACCATCAAACGCACTGTTTGCACTGTAAATCCATACTCCATCGGTCCCGATGCTGAACGTGCCGTTCGTTCCCGCTACATCCGTCTGCGCCACAAAGGCCGATGAGCTATCAACGTCCGTCGCACTCAACGTGCCCGTCGCCATTATCGCCGCATCACCCTCATCCGCACTGGTACGCAAACTCCCCGTTATCACGGCTGCGTCATTCGTGCCCGTTATCGTCACCGTTACCAGATCACTTGTACCGTCAATAGTCGATACCGCAAAACTTTCGGTGAGTGTATCACCGACATTCAGGTTATCAAAGGTACTGCCTGCCCTGAAATCCCAGGCTCCGTCAATTCCGATACTGAAGACGCCCAGATTTCCCGTAGTGCTGCTCTGTGCAACAAAAGCAAACGAGCTATCTATATCGGTCACCGTGAGCTGGCCCATAGTGGTGATTGCCGCATCCGTTTCAGCGACACTGGCACTGAAATCACCCGTCACGACAGAGGCATCATCGGTTCCCTCTATGGTCACCTTCACAAACTCCGATGTACCGTCTACAGTCGATACCGAGAAGCTTTCCGTTACCGTTTCACCGACGTTCAGGCTGTCGAAGGCACTGTTTGCCCTGTAGTGCCACACCCCGTCCATCCCGATACTGAATGCACCCGTCAACCCCATGACACCATTTTGCGCTACAAAGATCGAAGGGTTGTCCACGTCCATTGCTCTCAATCTGCCGGTGATCGAAACTGCGGCATTCGTCTCAAATACCGTAGAGCTCAAATCTCCCGTTATTATCGCTGCATCGTTCGCTCCCGTTATCGTAACCGACACAACCTGCGATGTACCATCCGAAGTGAATACTGAAAAGAAATCCTTTACCTTGCCCCCGGCATTCAGTCCATCGAACGCACTGTTAGCTGTGTAACTCCAGATGCCATCCGTTCCGATACTGAATGTTCCTGTCCGCCCCTTGCTTTCACTTTGCGCGACAAATGCGGCCGGGTTATCAACATCATTAACCAGTAATCTGCCCATAACCGTTATGGCCGCATTCGTCTCGACGAAACTTGCACTTGAGTCACCGGTTATTACCGCTGCATCGTTCGTGCCGGCTATCGTAACCGTCACCAGCTCTGACGTACCATCTACCGTCGATACCGTAAAGCTCTCTGTGACGGTATCACCAATATTCAGGCTGTCAAATGCACTGCCGGCCCTGTAGCTCCATGCTCCGTCACTACCCATATCGAATACGCCGTACATGCCCGTAATGCCGCTCTGTGCTGAAAATATGGCCGGGTTGTCGATATCGACCGCCGAAAGCCTCCCCGTTGCTGTTATCAGAGCATTCGACTCCAACACATTTGCGCTGAAGTCGCCCGAGATGACTGCAGCATCATTAGTGCCGGTTATGGTCACCGTCACCACTTCCGTCATACCGTCCACGGTCGAAACCGTAAAGGACTCTTTTACGGTTTCGCCAACATTCAGTCCGTCAAAAACACTGTTTGCAGTAAAGTTCCACAACCCGTCCGCTCCGATACTGAATATCCCCGTACTCCCAACCCTGCCGCTCTCTGCAACAAAAGGGAGAGGGTTGGAGGCAACCGAAAGATTGCCCGTAGCTGTAATAAAGGTATTCGACTCCAACACACTTGCATTGATGTCGCCGGTTATGATTGCAGCACTCTTTGTGCCTGATGATGACAATACCGGTACACTTTCAGCAACTGAACCACCGTCCGGCAGAATTTCGTTCGTACCGGTTATCGTAACGGTCACAACTTCAGTTGTCCCGTCAACTGCTGAAACAATGAAGTTTTCGGTGAGGACCTCTCCAGTGTTGAGTTCATCAAATGCACTGTTGGCTATGTAGCTCCAGAATCCGGAATCATCAACACTGAATCTGCCATAGATACCCCCGGTATCGGTCTGAACCACAAAGAGAGCCTGATTATCTATATCGGCAACAGCAAGTTGACCCGTGACCGTGACTGGCACATCTGTCTCGACTATAGTGGCACTGATATCACCACGTATAACCGCAGCATCATTGGCACCATTTATCGTCACCGTAACAATATGTGTTGTACCGTCTACCGTTGAAACTGTAAAATTTTCTATTACCGAGTCTCCGACATTCAGAGAGTCAAACGCACTGTTTGCCGTGTAACTCCAGACACCGTTCGTCCCGATACTGAACGTTCCGTTGGTGCCGATGACTCCGCTCTGCGCTGTAAATGCTGATATATTGTCTACGTCCGCGGAAATCAACGTACCGCCTGTCGTTATTGCGGCATCCGTCTCCGACAGAGTCTTACTACTCGTTCCCGTTATGATCGCCGCATCATTGGTGCCGGTTATCCTCACCCTTACAACCTGCGTTGTACCATCTCTCATCGTTACACAAAAGCGTTCTGTTATCGACTCTCCGACATTCAGCTCATTAAACGCGCTGTTCGCCGTGAACGTCCACTCGCCGTTCGTGCCGATAGTGAACGTACCCGTACGTCCGACAGTAGCCGTCTGTTCGATAAATGACAAGGAGCTCTCCTTGTTATTTATTATCAACGTGCCTCTGGTCGATAACGAAACGTTCGTCTCCTCAATAATCGCCCGGCTAATCCCGAAGATGCCTGCATGGTCATACCTGCCATGACTGAGACCATCTGAGCTAGTATAATTATGATGCCATACATTAGTTGAATGGCTCCGCTCTGCAACATTGCTCATGTTCACGTTGCCAGGTTGCGTTGTACCGGATAAAAGCGTTTTGTCCATGATGATGTATTGCTTTGGGCTCTCTGAAAAATGAACTTGTAGCGTAATTCGATCTTTACTGCTTTAAAAAATCCCTGCCTACCATAACGGTAAGAGAACAAATGCTGTTCAAATAGCCTGTTGTCATCATGAATCCATCAAGCGCTCATCAATACTTCCTGCGGCATCCTGCCTTGAAAAAAGCCCGGGTATAACCATCTTTACATCATCATTTTTCATCGAAAACAACTATCCAAAAACAGGAACACATAAAAAAAATCAATAAAAACACCATAAATACACCGCATAATAGGGCAAAAAAATTCGCCGGTAATCGTACTGAAACCGAAAACGTTGTACGACTAATTCCGGTAATCTCAAAAACAGTGATCAGAACCGCCTGCTCAACTCATGCACAGATTGCTGTTTTCAAAACCTGAACCTGATTGACGCTCTCTAAGAAGATAATAAGGCTTTATATGTTAACAGTGTGTTAACAGTTTACCGACAAGCGTCACTCTGATTCATCAAAGCCCCCTATTGATACAAAAGCATCTCGTACCGTTTGGACTCCTGACCGCTGCTTCATAATGACTTATAACCTGAATTGGCCTGCCTCTCTTCAGCATACCATCTCAGTCAAGTAGCAGTAAATCCCGTCATATCACAATAAAGTCTGTATTATCAATGGTCGGCAAACCGGATAGATACGCAATCTTTACTGCGTCGCCCGATCCATTGCCATCGGCATCATAGAACAGGTCACCCGCGGTAACATCGTAGATGATCCTGTCGTCACTATCATGGGCTGCGCTTCCAGTATAAAATTCAGCAGCACTCAACTCTCCGGAAGAGGTCAATGCGTCAAAAACGAATCCCGACAGATTAATTTTGTCCTCCCAATGAGTGAAATCTGTGATCGTATCAACATTGTTGATTGGGTCAGGTGTGGCATCAAAGATGAAAACATCACTGCCCAAGCCACCGGTCAATGTGTCATTACCGGGTCCGCCGCTGATGGTGTCGTCAAAGTTGGTGCCCGTAAAAGTATTATCACTCGAATCACCGACAACTAACCCATAAGCCATAAAATTGGTATTGTCAATTAGAGGGGCACCGGTTAATGTTGCAATCTTCTCTGCTGCCCCCGAATCACTGCCATCGGCATCGTAGAACAGGTCACCAGTGGTATCATCGTAGATGATCCGATGGGATAGTTCCTGGGCTGCGGATCCAATATAAAATGCATCAGCACTCAATTCACCAAGGGTCAATGTAGCATAAACAGAGAGCGATAGATAGAGCTTATCATCAGCAGGATTGAAATCTGTGATCGTATCGACATTGTTGACGATGTCGGGTGGGGTATCAAAGACAAAAGCATCATTGCCCAAGCCGCCGGTCAAGGAGTCATTGCCCCAGCCCCCGTTAAGGGCGTCCGCATTATCTGTACCGGTCAGGGAGTTAACATTGTATGTATCAACAATGGACTCGTATGTGCCATGAATCGCAACCTTCAGCCACACATCAGTTGCCGCTAGATCGAGATTATCTACGGCTGACAACAAGAGATAGTCATAAACAACATCTCCGATATTCAGAAGGTTGTTCGCATCGTTGGTCGTGAAGGTCCAGTGTCCGTCAGTGGCAATGCTGAATATGCCATATCCATTCACGCCTGCAACATCTGTCTGCTCCCCAAAGACTGCGGTACCATCATAATCATTCACATACAGCAGACCGGTTTTTGTAATGGTACTATCTGTTTCATGAACGTTCACCTCAATCTCGCCAGTGATTTCCGGAGCATCATTGATGCCCGTTATATTGATCGTCACAGTCGAACTCGCGTTTAGTGTCGTTGTAACAATGAA
The DNA here is from genome assembly GCF_011601315.1 of Candidatus Chlorobium masyuteum. Lineage (NCBI taxonomy): Bacteria > Pseudomonadati > Chlorobiota > Chlorobiia > Chlorobiales > Chlorobiaceae > Chlorobium > Candidatus Chlorobium masyuteum. The sequence goes on from NZ_JAAORA010000004.1 coordinate 109,792, forward strand.
ACTCTCACAGTATATCGATCCGTCAACAAACTCTCTGTGCGCACTGTTCATATCATAGCTCCATGCTCCATTCATATCAACACTGAACGTGCCATAACTACCTGACTGCTGGGTCATAGTAATAAAAGTACCGCCGCCACCTAACTGACCGCTCGTACTCAATGCTTCACCCGCCTGCGTTAACGCTGCAGTCACATCCACAAGCCCTGATTCGTCTGTACCGTTAATAATGATCGTGACGGTGGTCGTTGTATGGTCGGCACTTGTTACCGTAAAGATGTCGGTATATGACTCTCCAGAATTCAGCTCATTAAACGCACTGTTTGCGGTATATGTCCATACACCGGCTTCCGTTATACTGAATTTGCCATGACTGCCTGCTGTATCCGATTGCGTAACAAAGGTCGACTCCCCTGTATCCGGATCATTAATGGTGATCGATTCACTAATGACAAGAGGTAAATCCGTCTCATCACGCGAAACAGTTGGAGCGGGCAGTATAGCCGCATCATTTCTACCCTGGATAGTAACCGTCACAACCTTGCTTGCCGTGCCGTCACTGCTTACTGCCGTAAAGCTATCGGTCAATGTTGAAGAAGCTCCGAGAGACTGAACAGATGAATTATTGACCGAGTAGGTCCACGCTCCTGAATTGCTGAGCGTAAACACACCATAGGTACCCGTATTTTCCGGTATCCTGAAGAGAGACTGACCGGAATCAGGATCATTGAGCGTAAGTGATCCGCTCGCATTCAGCATACCGCCTGTGACCGAAACATCTTCCGTCACCGTACCTGTACTCGTTCCGCCTATCGTCGCAGTATCGTTCGTTCCCGTTATCGTTATTGTCACAACAGCTGAGGTACCATCAACGGTCCCTATCGAAAAACTGTCAACCAGTGAAGAGCCTGCACCAAGGTAATCAAACGCATCATTAGCTGTATAACTCCAAACGCCCTGTGCTGTTATGCTGAACGTGCCGTATGCGCTGAACAGCGGCTCCGAAGGGACGATCACATCATTTGAATTATCTACGTCGTTTACCGTCAACGTACCGTCTGTTGTTATTGCCGCATCCGTCTCGGCTACACTGGAACTGAAGTCGCCGGTTATGACCGCCGCATCGTTTGTACCTTCTATTGTCACCATTACTACTGCTGCCGTGCTGGCTGTAGTCAGAACACTAAAGCTATCCGTATAATTCTGACCTGCTATGAACTCATTGTGTGCATTGCTTGCTGTATATGTCCATTCTCCATTCGTATTGATACTGAAGGTGCCGTAAGTTCCGGTTACACCATTTCTGGCGATAAAAGCCGATGAACCATCCACAATGACAGGGTTCATCGTACCGCCCGTGGTTATCGGAGAATTCGTTTCCGATACCAGCGATGTATCAACTCCCTGGGTGTAAGCCGGGTCATAGGTGCCGTTTATTGTCACCGTCACCACCTGGCTTGCCGTGCCGTCACCGCTTACTGCCGTAAAGCTGTCGACCAGAGAGGCACCATAGGCAAGCGCCTGAATCGTAGTATTCGCATTCAATGCCGTGTAGGTCCAGTTTCCATCGGAGGTCAGGGTGAATGTACCATAAAGTCCGGAAACGCTGGGACGTGCAGTAAAGACTGACTCACCGGTATCAGGATCGCTGACTGTGAGTAAACCACTTGCAACCAGTGTGTTTTGCGGAGTGACCGAAACATCTTCCGTCACCGAACCCGTGCTCGTACCCGCTATCGACGCATTATCGTTCGAGCCTGATATTATTACCGTCACCACTGTTGATGTATGATCAGCAGTTTCAACGGTAAAGCTGTCTGTATACGTTTGGCCAGATACAAACTCGTTGTGTGCACTGCCCATCGCATAGCTCCAGGCTCCATCTGTACCGATACTGAACGTACCATATGTTCTGGCGACACCACTCTGCGATATGAACAGATTATCCGTGCCATCAACATCAGCAGAATTCAACAAGCCCGTAACACTCTGGATAGCATTTGTCTCCGTAAGGTAACCGGTACTAATACCGTCGATAACCGCTGCATCATTCGTGCCCGTTATCGTCACCGTCACCAACTGCGTCGTGCCATCAGCTGTCGCTACCATGATGCTGTCCGTATAGCTCTGTCCAGCTATAAACTCGTTATGCTCACTGTTCGCAGTGTACGTCCATACGCCATTTGTGCCTATGCTGAACATACCATATGTTCTGGAAACACCACTCTGCGCCGTAAACAGATTCGCCGTACCGTCGATATCCGTTGACGTCAACGTACCTGTCGCACTCAACACGACATCACTTTCCGTCAGGCTCGCACTGCTCGTGCCGCTTATCACCGCCGCATCATTCACACCGGTTAACGTTACCGTTACCACTTTTGATGTATGGTCAGCAGCCTCTACCGTAAAGCTGTCTGTATACGTCTGACCAGCCACGAACTCATCATGCGCCCCGTTCATAGTATAATTCCAGGCACCATCCGTGGTAATGCTGAACGTACCATATGTTCTGGCTACACCACTCTGCGATATGAACAGATTAGCCGTTCCGTCGACATCGGTCGATGTCAACTGGCCCGTGGCGCTCTGTGCAGCATTCGTCTCGGTCAGAAAAGCTGAACTCTGTCCATTTATGACTGCCGCGTCGTTCGTGCCGGTTATCGTTACCGTTACCACTTCCGACGTGCCGTCTACCGTCGTTACCGTGAAGCTTTCCGTCACGCTCGTTCCGACATTCAGCTCATTAAACGCACTGTTCGCCGTGTACGTCCACTCGCCTGTCGTCCCTATGCTGAACGTGCCGTTCGTTCCCGCTACTGCCGTCTGCGCTACAAAGGCCGAGGAGCTATCGACGTCCGTCGCACTCAACGTGCCCGTCGCCGTTATCGCCGCATTCGTCTCCGATACGCTCGCACTGCTCGTGCCGCTTATGACTGCCGCGTCGTTCGTGCCGGTTATCGTTACCGTTACCACTTCCGACGTGCCGTCTACCGTCGTTACCGTGAAGCTTTCCGTCACGCTCGTTCCGACATTCAGCTCATTAAACGCACTGTT
>NZ_JAAORA010000004.1:112948-115099 GCF_011601315.1 Candidatus Chlorobium masyuteum
GCGCTACAAAGGCCGAGGAGCTATCGACGTCCGTCGCACTCAACGTGCCCGTCGCCGTTATCGCCGCATTCGTCTCCGATACGCTCGCACTGCTCGTGCCGCTTATGACTGCCGCGTCGTTCGTGCCCGTCATCGTTACCGTTACCACCTTCGGCGTTCCGTCCGCTGCCGTTACCGTTATGCTGTCCGTATAGGTCTGGCCACCAACGAACTCGTTATGCGCACTGTTCGCCGTGTACGTCCACACGCCGTTCGTGCCGATACTGAACGTGCCATAGTTATTATTTCCCGATACTCCACTCTGCGCCGTAAACAGATTCGCCGTGCCGTCCACATCCGTCGCACTCAACGTGCCTGTCGCACTCAGCGCCGCATCCGTCTCAGTCACGCTTACCGCACTCGTGCCGCTTATCACCGCTGCATCGTTCGTGCCCGTCATCGTTACCGTTACCACCTTCGGCGTTCCGTCCGCTGCCGTTACCGTTATGCTGTCCGTATAGGTCTGGCCACCTACGAACTCGTTATGCGCACTGTTCGCCGTATACGTCCACACGCCGTTCGTGCCGATACTGAACGTGCCATAGTTATTATTTCCCGATACTCCACTCTGCGCCGTAAACAGATTCGCCGTGCCGTCCACATCCGTCGCACTCAACGTGCCCGTCGCCGTTATCGCCGCATTCGTCTCAGTCACGCTTACCGCACTCGTGCCGCTTATCACCGCTGCATCGTTCGTGCCCGTCATCGTTACCGTTACCACCTTCGTCGTTCCATCAGCACTTGAGACCGTGAAACTGTCGGTATAGCTCTGACCTGCTGCAAACTCGTTATGTGCACCGTTAGTCGAATAATTCCAAAGGCCATTCGTGTCGATGCTGAAGGTGCCGTAACCATTACTTCCTGCTACAGCATTACGGGCAACAAAAGTTTCAGGGCTATCCGGGTCAGTGACAATCAGGGTACCCGTTGCTGTAAGGACAACATCAGTCTCAGTCAGGTTCGCTGTGCTGGTACCCGTTATAACCGCATTTGATACATCATCGTCATCGTGATGATGGTGATGGTGGTGACCATCGTGATCTCCATGACCACCGTGACCATCATGACCATCGTGATCTCCATGACCACCGTGACCATCATGATCATCGTGATCTCCATGACCATCGTGATCATCATGATCATCGTGATCTCCGTAACCATCATGACCGTCATGACCGTCGTGACCATTATGACCATCGTGGCCATCATGATCATCATGATCTCCGTAACCATCATGACCATCATGACCGTCGTGACCATTGTGACCATTGTGACCATTGTGACCATTGTGACCATTGTGACCATTGTGACCATCAGTCGTACCAACCGTTGTCACCGTTACAACGTGTGATGTGCCGTCAAGTGTCGTTACCGTAATACTGTCGGTATAGCTCTGACCTGCTGCAAACTCGTCATGCGCACCGTTCGCCGTGTACGTCCACACGCCATTCGTGCCGATGCTGAACGTACCGTAGCCATTATTTCCTGCTACATCCGTCTGCTCAACAAAAGTCGTTGCGCTGTCGGTATCCGTCGCACTCAACGTACCGGTCGCAGTCAAAACAGCATCTGTCTCCGTCAGGCTCGCCGTGCTCGTGCCGCTTATCACCGCCGCATCATTGGTGCCCGTCATTGTCACGGTTACGACCTTCGACGTTCCATCAGCGGTCGTTACCGTAATACTGTCGGTATAGCTCTGACCTGCAGCAAACTCGTCATGCGCACCGTTCGCCGTGTACGTCCACACGCCATTCGTGCCGATGCTGAACGTACCGTAGCCATTCGTGCCGGCTGTATCCGTCTGCTCTACAAAAGTTGTCGCGCTATCTGCGTCTGTCGCACTTAACGTACCGGTTGCGGTCAGAACAGCATCCGTTTCCGTCAGGCTCGCCGTGCTCGTGCCGCTTATCACCGCCGCATCATTGGTACCCGTCATCGTGACCGTTACGACCTTCGGCGTTCCATCAGCGGTCGTCACCGTTATGCTGTCCGTATAGCTCTGGCCTCCGACAAACTCGTTGTGGGCACTGTTTGCCGTATAGCTCCACACGCCATTCGTGCCGATAGTGAACTTGCCATAACCTCCGGTTCCAGCGACATTGGTCTGTGCTG
>NZ_JAAORA010000004.1:115199-199455 GCF_011601315.1 Candidatus Chlorobium masyuteum
CAGTCAGAACAGCATCCGTCTCCGTCAGGCTCGCTGTGCTCGTGCCGCTTATCACCGCCGCATCATTGGTGCCCGTCATTGTCACGGTTACGACCTTCGACGTTCCATCTGCGGTCGTCACCGTTATGCTGTCCATATAGCTCTGGCCTCCGACAAACTCGTTGTGGGCACTGTTTGCCGTATAGCTCCACACGCCGTTCGTACCGATAGTAAACACTCCGAATCCATTAGTTCCCGGGGCGGTCTGCGCTGTAAAGAGGTTTGCAGTACCATCCAAGTCTGAAGAACTCAATGTTCCTGTCGCAGTCAAAGCAGCATTATTTTCAGTCAGACTGACACTGCTCGTGCCGCTTATCACCGCAGCATCATTGGTACCGGTCATTGTCACGGTTACAACCTTCGACGTTCCATCTGCGGTCGTTACCGTAATACTGTCGGTATAGCTCTGGCCTCCGACAAACTCGTTGTGGGCACTGTTTGCCGTATAGCTCCACACGCCATTCGTGCCGATAGTGAACTTGCCATAACCTCCGGTTCCAGCGACATTGGTCTGTGCTGTAAATGTTGTCGCGCTATCTGCGTCTGTCGCACTTAACGTACCGGTTGCAGTCAGAACAGCATCCGTCTCCGTCAGGCTCGCTGTGCTCGTGCCGCTTATCACCGCCGCATCATTGGTGCCCGTCATTGTCACGGTTACGACCTTCGACGTTCCATCTGCGGTCGTCACCGTTATACTGTCCGTATAGCTCTGGCCTCCGACAAACTCGTTGTGGGCACTGTTTGCCGTATAGCTCCACACGCCGTTCGTGCCGATAGTAAACACTCCGAATCCATTAGTTCCCGGGGCGGTCTGCGCTGTAAAGAGGTTTGCAGTACCATCCAAGTCTGAAGAACTCAATGTTCCTGTCGCAGTCAAAGCAGCATTACTTTCAGTCAGACTGACACTGCTCGTGCCGCTTATCACCGCCGCATCATTGGTACCGGTCATTGTCACCGTTACCACTTTCGGCGTTCCATCTGCGGTCGTTACCGTAATACTGTCGGTATAGCTCTGACCGCCGATAAACTCGTTATGCGCACTGTTTGCCGTATACGTCCACACGCCATTCGTGCTGATAGTGAACTTGCCATAACCTCCGGTTCCAGCGACATTACTCTGCGCAACAAAAGCGGCTGAACTGCTGTCGATGTCCGTTGCACTCAATGAGCCTGTCGCAGTCAACACCGCATCACTTTCTGTCAGACTCGCCGTGCTTGTACCGCTTATCACCGCAGCATCATTGGTACCGGTCATTGTCACGGTTACAACCTTCGACGTACCGTCTGCGGTCGTCACCGTTATGCTGTCCGTATAGCTCTGGCCTCCGACAAACTCGTTGTGAGCACTGTTTGCCGTATAGCTCCACACGCCGTTCGTATTAATGCTGAACTTGCCGTAACCATTATTACCCGCAACATTAATCAGGGTAACAAAATCTGCTGAACTGTCGGCATCCATTGCACTCAGCGTACCTGTCGCCGTCAGAACAGCATCCGTTTCCGTCAGGCTCGCCGTGCTCGTGCCGCTTATCACCGCCGCATCATTGGTGCCCGTCATTGTCACGGTTACGACCTTCGACGTTCCATCTGCGGTCGTTACCGTAATACTGTCGGTATAGCTCTGGCCTCCGACAAACTCGTTGTGAGCACTGTTTGCCGTATAGCTCCACACGCCGTTCGTGCCGATACTGAACGTCCCATAGCCGCCTGTTCCAGCGACATTACTCTGCGCCACAAAAACCGCTGAACTGTCTACGTCCGTAGCGCTCAGCGTACCCGTTGCAGTCAAAACTGTGTTCGTCTCCGTAAGACTCGCCGTGCTCGTGCCGCATATCACCGCCGCATCATTGGTACCCGTCATTGTCACGGTTACAACCTTCGACGTACCGTCTGCGGTCGTTACTGTAATGCTGTCCGTATAGCTCTGGCCTGCACCAAACTCGTTGTGAGCACTGTTGGCCGTGTACGTCCACACACCGTTCGTGCCGATGCTGAACTTGCCGTATCCGCCTGTTCCGGCAACATTACTCCGTGCAACAAAAGCCGCAGAACTGTCCGCATCCGTTGCACTCAGCGTGCCCGTCGCAGTCAACACCGCATCCGTCTCCGTCAGACTGACACTGCTCGTACCGCTTATCACCGCCGCATCATTGGTACCCGTCATTGTCACGGTTACAACCTGTGACGTACCGTCTGCGGTCGTTACCGTAATGCTGTCCGTATAGCTCTGGCCTCCGACAAACTCGTTGTGGGCACTGTTGGCCGTGTACGTCCACACGCCGTTCGTGCCGATAGTAAACACTCCGTACCCATTCGTGCCCGGGGCGTTCTGTGCAGTAAAGAGGTTTGCTGTACCGTCAACATCAGTGGAACTCAGTGTGCCTGTCGCAGTCAAAGCAGCGTTCGTCTCCGTCAGGGTTGTTGTACTTGTACCGCTTATCACCGCCGCATCATTGGTACCCGTAATGGTCACCCTCAGCACCTGCTCTGTGCCATCGGCTGTCGTTACCGTAATGCTGTCCGTATAGCTCTGACCAGCTACAAATTCATTGTGAGCACTGTTGGTTGTATAGGTCCAACCACCGTTCCTGCGGATGGTAAATGTACCATAGGCATGATCACCCGGTACATTATACTGGGTAACAAAAGTCTCTGAACTATCTATATCATAGACATTCAAATCACCAGTTGCTTTCAGTACTACATTCGTCTCCGTCAGGCTGGCAGTACTCGTCCCGGTAATTATCGCATTTGGTCCATCAGTAGTATTCGGCACGGCGTTTATTTTTAGTCAAGTCGACACTCCCGGTATCCAGGATGTCTCAATTATTAAGAGGCATTGTCTATGTATGCTACAATGCGATCCTTCGCAAAATCGCGAAACGGATATACAGTAAACAGGCTATGATATTGCTCTATCCATCTTGCCACAGAAGAAAATATTTCCCCTCTTTTATAAACCATTTTTGAAGGTTATAAAATTCCGGAGCTGCACGCCACAACCATCATAATCCGCTGTTAAAGTCTTCCAAAACCAGATGGTTGGCTATGTTCAAAATCTTTATGATAAAAACACTACCTTGTTACCATCGCAGGCGTTATAAGGGTATATAGTTAGTAGTTAATATAGCTATATTTATTCTGATTTATATATATACAGCGACTTATTTAGCCGCTTCAGACCCGCAATTACCGCTATACATTAGCGCGATTACTCCATTAATACACGAACCATATATACGCGAGCAAAAACAATTCATATATGAAAAAAATCATCATTATAACCGGAGCAGGAAAAGGGATTGGAAGAGCAATCGCAATTGACTTTTCACGTGCAGCAATAGAGAAGAGCGGTTTTGAGCCAATTCTTATTCTTGTATCAAGGACAGCTTCAGATCTTGAATCTGTTGCAACTGAATGCCGGGCAAATGGAGCAGTTGCTGAAATCCTCACCATTGATATTGCAGACAAATCACAAACAGACCGGCTCGTTGAAACAACAATCAAGCGATACGGAACCATTGACTGCCTGATCAACAATGCCGGTGTCGGACGATTCAAGCCTCTCGGTGAGCTGAACGAAGAGGATTTTGACTACACCATATCGACCAACCTCAAAGGAACTTTTTTCCTGACACAAAAGGTCTTTGCTGCGATGGAGAAAAACAGGTCGGGCCATATTTTCTTTATAACCTCCATTGCAGCCGAAACAGCATTCAAAAGCTCCGCGATCTACTGTATGTCGAAGTTCGGTCAAAAAGGGCTGATTGAAACGCTGCGTCTTTACGCCAGGGAGTGCAATGTCAGAATTACCAATGTCATGCCGGGTGCAGTCTATACGCCAATGTGGGGAGAGCTGCCGGAGGAGATGAAATCCGTCATGATGCGGCCAAAAGAGATCTCATCAGCCTTGCTCAATGCCTACTTTCTTCCCGGCAGGGCATCGGTAGAAGAGCTGGTAATCCGTCCCGTCGGCGGGGACATCAATGATTGAGTGGGAAAGCACCATTTTTTCCTGTATTTTCAGATTCTTCTTGTTGAATACAACCCATTGAAAACCACCATGAGCCTGAAAGAAACTATAGATCGGGATCTGAAAGAGTCCCTAAAAAGCGGAGCAAAAGACCGTCTGAACGCCATCCGATCCATACGCGCCGCACTGCTGGAAAAAGAGGTATCAATCCGCGTCGCAGGAAAAGCGGTTCTGACTGATGAACAGGAGATCGAAGTACTGGTAAGCCTGGCAAAAAAACGGCGGGATGCCATTGAGCAGTTTACCGCAGGAAACCGCCCCGATCTGGCAGAAACAGAGCAGTCAGAACTCAAGGTAATCGAAGAGTATCTGCCCGAACCGGTTTCGGATGATGAAATAGAACGTGTCATTAAAGAGATCGTCGCAAAAACCGGAGCCTCATCCATGAAAGATATCGGCCGGGTAATGGGTGAATCGATGAAAGCACTTAAAGGCAAGGCTGACGGTAACAAGGTTCAGCAGATCGTAAAATCGCTGCTTTCAGCATAACCCACTCTTTTCACTATCATGCTTGACATCAACTATATCCGCCAGAATCAGGCGGAAGTCATGAATATGCTGCACCAGCGCCAGCTGGCCGTTGAAGTGCCCAGACTCCAGGAGCTTCTTGATCTTGACAGAGAGCGCAAGGAGCTTGTTCAGCGGTCTGACGATCAGAAAGCCCTGCGTAACAAGGTTTCAAAAGAGGTGGCTGACATAAAAAAAAGCGGGCAGGGCTCTGCAGAAGAGCTGATCGTCCGGATGAAATCCGTTTCAGAAGAGATTGCCCTGATGGACAACCGGCTCGGCCAGCTTGAAGAGGAGATGGAGAGTATTCTGCTTGCACTCCCCAACAAACTCCACCCCTCGGTTCCAACCGGAAAAAGCGCTGCAGAGAACGAGATTTTTGGCAAACCGGTAACGTTTGAACACCTTCTTGACTTCCCGGTTAAAAATCACCTTGAACTGGGTAAATCACTCGGCATCCTTGATTTTGAGCGGGGTGCAAAGGTAAGCGGGGCAGGCTTTCCCGCCTATATGGGCAAAGGTGCCCGTCTTGAAAGGGCTCTGATCAACTTCATGCTTGACATGCATACGGAAAATCACGGCTATACCGAGGTATTTCCGCCTTTTTTTGTCAACAGGGAGTCGCTGAGGGGAACCGGTCAGTGGCCGAAGTTCGCCGATCAGGTCTATCACATGCAGGAGGATGACCTCTACGCCATCCCCACCGCCGAAGTGCCGGTCACCAACCTGCACCGAGGGGAAATGCTTGACACCGGGGCTCTGCCGATCTCCTATACCGCCTACTCCGCCTGTTTCCGTCGTGAAGCGGGCAGCTACGGCAAGGATACCAGGGGTTTTCTCAGGGTACACCAGTTCAACAAGGTGGAGATGGTAAAGTTTACCCGGCCTGAAGAGTCCTATGAAGCACTTGAACAGATTCGCAGAAACGCTGAAGCCATTCTCATTGCCCTGAAAATACCATACCGGGTTCTCCTTCTCTGCAGCGGCGATATCAGTGCAAATGCCGCGAAATGCTATGACATCGAGGTCTGGTCACCGGCGGAACAGAAATACCTTGAAGCATCAAGCTGCTCAAACTTCGAGGATTACCAGGCTCGGCGCGCAAACATCCGTTTCAAACCCAATGGCAAATCAAAACCGGAGTTCGTGCACACCCTGAACGGATCAGGGTTGGCAACATCCCGCCTTATGGTATCACTCCTTGAGCACTACCAGACAGCGGAAGGCAATATTACCGTCCCTGAGGTGTTAAGGCACTATACACGTTTTGACGAGATCACGGCACCGTAAATATTCCGCCGGGGCGTATTTCGATACGCCCCTTCTCAGGCGGCGGAGTGCTCCTCCATTGCCCTTCCGTCAAGAAACTCCCTGACCATCCGGCTCACCTTTTCAACATCAATCAAAAAAGCGTCATGGCCATAGGGTTCGTCAAGGTAGAGAATGCTTGATTTTGGAATAAACCGGGCAAGCTCCTCCTGCTCCTCTTTCGGGTAGAGAACATCGGAATTGATGGAGAGAATCTCGACAGGCATCGGCATTGAACCGAGCACCTCTTCATAGACTCCCCGGCCCCTTCCAAGATCATGCATATCCATAGCCCTGGTGAGCGTGATATAAGTATTGGCATCAAATCGCTCAACCAGTTTGCGCCCCTGATGGTGCAGATAGCTTTCCGCCTTGAAAGTTGTGCCCTTCTGCAGTTCACGGCCAAACCGGGTCTGAAAGTTTTCGAAGCTGCGGTAGGTGCACATGGCCATCATTCTTGCCGCAGCAAGCCCTGCCGCAGGCGGCTGCTCCCTGGTGTACCATCCGCCATTCCAGTCACGATCAGCATAGATAGCCTGACGCTGTGCTTCACTCTGCGCAATACACCATGCGGAGTGTCGGCCTGAAGCGCCCATCGCCATCAGCGACTGAACAACATCAGGATAGAGCACCCCCCACTCCAGCACCTGCATCCCGCCAAGAGAGGCCCCTACCGCCAGTTTTACCCGCTGAATACCGAGTCCTGCAAGCAGCCGACGCTGAACATGCACCATATCCCTGATCGTAATCAGGGGAAAATCGGGCCCGTAGTTTTTGCCGGTCAGAGGACTCAGTGAAACGGGACCGGTGGTACCATAACAACTTCCGAGCACATTGCTGCAGATAATAAAATCGGTTGTTTCATCAAACGCACCCCCTCTTGAAAACATCCCCTCCCACCATCCGTCAGCATCAGCCGAACCGGTAAGAGCATGGCAGACAAGGATCACATTATCTCTCTCTGCATTGAGGGTGCCCCATGTCCTGTAGGCCACACGCAGGGAAGGCAGCTCGGCTCCAAATTCGGTGGTATATGGTTCACTTGAATCGAAAAAGTGCGTTTCCCCGGAAATAACATCGGTATATGCTCTCATACGTCACCTCTCAATTGTGCAAATGCCTGTTCAAAATCAGCTTTGATATCATCAATATGTTCAATTCCCGGAGAGACCCTGACCATATCGGCAAATACTCCCGCAGACTCCTGCTCCCCTCTGGAAAGCTGCTGGTGGGTGGTTGAGGCGGGATGAATCACGAGCGTTTTGGCATCACCCACATTGGCCAGATGACTTGCAAGCTGCACACTGTCGATAAAACCGACCGCCTGCTCATATCCGCCCCTGATACCGAAGGTCAACACGCCGCCGAATCCGTTTTGCAGATATTTTTTTGCCAGTTCATGGGTAGGATGGCTCTCAAGACCGGGATAGTTCACCCACTCTACTGCCGGGTGCGCCTCAAGCCAGAGGGCAAGCTCCATTGAGTTGTCGGCATGCCGCTGAACACGGAGCGAGAGCGTCTCCAGACCCTGCAAGAGCATAAAAGAGTTGAACGGGCTGATCGCCGGGCCGATATCACGAAGCCCCTCAACCCGGGCCTTGATGATAAAAGCAAGATCCCCGAACGTTTCATGAAATTTCAACCCGTGATAGCCCTCTGAAGGCTCACTGATCAGAGGAAACTTTCCGTTTCCCCAGTTGAAGGTTCCTCCGTCAACAATTATACCACCCATGGAGGTTCCATGTCCTCCGATCCATTTGGTCGCAGACTCCACGACAATCGAAGCCCCGTATTCAAGCGGACGGCAGAGATAGCCGGAACAGCCGAATGTATTATCAACAATCAGGGGGATGCCATGTTCAGCCGCAATGGCCGAAATCGCCTCAAAATCAGGCACATGAAAAGCCGGATTGCCGATCGATTCCAGATAGAGCGCCTTGGTACTGCTGTCAATGGCACTGCGGAATGCATCGGGGTTACACCCGTCAACAAACTTCACGCCGATGCCGAGCCGACGGAAAGAGACCTTGAACTGATTATAGGTCCCCCCGTAGAGATAACTGGAGGAGACGATATTGTCACCTGCCTGGCAGAGAGTGGCAATGGCAATAAACTGTGCCGAATGACCGCTTGCCACCGCCAGGGCGGCCTTGCCCCCTTCAAGTGCGGCAACACGCTGCTCAAGAACATCGGTCGTAGGGTTCATGAGGCGGGTATAGATATTACCGAACTCCTTCAGGGCAAAAAGGTCAGCACCGTGACGGGCACTGTCAAAAACATAGGATGTGGTCTGATAGATAGGCACTGCTCTCGACTTTGTCGTAGGATCAGGCCTCTGACCGGCATGAACCTGCAGCGTTTCAAACTTGAATTGAGGATGCGATCTCTCTGTCATCTGTATAGCTGTTGAAAATGCCGCTAACACCCGATGAGCAAGGGAGTAATCCTGAGAGGAACAAATCGTGCGGAAAATGACTGAAATGAGGTATACGCATGCATAGGGCATGCATACCATCATCTTTCCCGGCCTTTATACCGGGATGGAATTGGCACCACTCATTTCACTTGTGATCTGACGGTTGCCAAGGCTTCTCAGGGCCAGTCCCTCCACCTTTCTGGATGATAGCGTAAAATCTTGAAAAGAACATTTAGTTCAGTTAATCTACAACAGGGAATAGTATTTTACAAATCACCCGAATGGGTACAATACTCTAAAATCCATAGCTCCCAATGATTACAGCCAGAGAAACGGCACTGAATGTTCTGCAGGCCCTCGAAACAGGAAAAAAACGATCCGACCAGATACTGCACCGGACTCTGGAGCAGAGTGCACTGAACCGCATTGACCGGGCACTTGCAACCGGACTGGTCAACGGAGTACTTCGCTACCGGCTTCAGCTTGATTTTATTATCAGTCGCTACTACCACCACAAACTGGAAAAAGCCGCTCCGGTACTGAAAAATATACTTCGACTCGGCGTCTATCAGATTCTCTTCCTTGACAAGGTTCCCGACTGGGCGGCAGTCAATGAGTGTGTAAAACTCGCCCGGAAATATAAAGGTGACCGGATGTCAAAACTGGTCAACGGTGTGTTGAGAAAAATCACCCCGCAAAGCATAACCCTTGATGAGTGGCTCAAGGAGAAAGAGCCCGCAGAACAGCTTGCCATAAAACACTCCCACCCGAGGTGGCTGGTTGAACGCTGGATTGCTGACTATGGCCTTAAAAAAACCGAAGCCCTCCTGACCTATAACAACCGGTTCCCGCTCTTCGGATTCAGAATCAACCGGCTGAAAACTTCAGAGGAGCAGCTTTTTTCCGATCCCCTGTTTTCCTCTGCAGCATATGACGCGTGCAGTATTGAAAACCTCTTCATTTCGAAGGAGTTCAGCTCCTTTGAACCAGCGGTCAGCGATGGCAGGCTCACCGTCCAGAATCCGACACAGGCTCTTGCCTGCCTGCTTCTGAATCCGGTGCCGGGAAGTGCGGTACTCGACCTCTGCGCAGCTCCGGGTGGAAAATCAACCTTTATGGCTGAATTGATGGAGAACAACGGAAGCGTCACCTCACTTGATCTCTATGCACAAAAACTGCTGAAAATCACCACGCACGCTGAAGCCCTCGGCATTACCATCATTACAACAGTGGCCGCCGATGCAAGGAGCTTCAAACCGGAAAATCGCCCTGATGCAATCCTGCTTGATGCCCCCTGTTCAGGGACCGGCGTTGTTGGCAGGCGAACTGAACTGCGCTGGAAACTGACTCCTGAAAATATTCAGGAACTGATCACCCTGCAAAAGGAGCTTCTCGACCATGCCGCAGAGCTGCTTGAGAAAAACGGCGTGCTTGTCTATGCCACATGCTCCATCGAACCCGAAGAGAACGGCTTGCAGATTGAAGCGTTTCTTCAGCGGCACCCCGACTTTTCTGTGGACCCTGACAGCGGAAAAGTACCGGAACCGTTCCTGCCAAAGAGCGGTTTCAAGGGAGCCATCCTCACTCTGCCGGGAGAGTATCCGGGATTTGACGGAGGTTTCGCTCAACGGCTCCGCAAAACCGGCAAACAAGCATGAACACCCTGCATGACTCCAGCCGCAACGTGCTTGAGAGCTTCCTGAACTATATGCTCATTGAACGCAACTTTTCGGAAAACACAAGGGTCTCTTACCGCAACGATCTCGAGCGCTACCTGCTTTTCATACAGCAAAACGCCATATCGCTGGAAAGCATTACTCCCAACCAGATCCGGGAGTTCATCACCGAGCTCTACTTGACAGGACTCGAACCAAGCTCATTGGCACGGAACATTTCAGCAATCCGCTCCTTCCACAAATTCCTGCTCTCTGAGCGCACGACATCCCTCAACCCGGCGGAAAACCTTCATCAGCCAAAACAGGCACGATACCTGCCCACCGTCCTGACAATTGATGAAACCCTTCGCCTGCTTGAAGCTCCGCTTCTGCAGAAGCCGCAGGGAAAATACTTCCTGCGTGACAAAACAATAGTTGAACTCCTCTACGCAACCGGAGTAAGGGTGAGCGAACTGATCTCTATCCAGCAGCAGAATCTCTACCTTGAGGCTGGTTTTGTAAGAATCTTCGGTAAAGGATCAAAGGAGCGTCTTGTGCCGGTCGGCAGTGCCGCAACAGAGTGGATCACCCGCTACCAGAGTGAACTCCGGCAAGGACTTTCAGGGCGAAACTCCGGCGACTATCTCTTTCTTAATGCAAGGGGAAAACCACTCTCACGCATGGCCATCTTCTCGATGGTGCGGCAATACGCTATCATTGCCGGTATTGAAAAGCAGATCAGTCCGCACACGTTCCGCCATACCTTCGCAACCCATCTGCTCGAAGGCGGCGCAGATCTGCGCGCGGTACAGGAGATGCTCGGCCACAGCTCCATATCCACAACCCAGATCTACACACACATCGACCGGTCGTTTGTCAAGGAGGTCCACAAAACCTTTCATCCGAGAGGATAGAACCAAAAAACAGGCAAAGAGGGTCCGTCCCTCTTAATGCTTGTGACTTCTCATCTCTATTTTCAACGCAGCAAGGGTAAGGTTCACGTCAAGCACAAAAAAGACCAGCGAGCTGCTCAAACAGAGCATGCTGACAATAAATATGGCCGACAGCACCAGAGGCAGATCAAGATTAACGAGAGCACTGAGAAAGAGCATAATAATCAGAAGCGAGGCGCCAAGGCAGGTCATGGTTGCAAGCAGAATGGCTGTACGGATGTAGCGGGCTCTTGTCCAGAGAATGGCAACCTCCTCGTTGATTCTCTGTATATGGAGGTCCGGAAATGACTCCAGATTATCAATCAGGGATCTTGAACGGTCAATGATACGACCAAGCCTGTTGGTCATGGTCAGCAGAAGAAGACCAAGACCAGAGATAAGAATCATCGGGCCGATTGCAGTCTGAAGAATAGGGACAAGCTCCCTGAAGGTGGTAATTAACATCGTATCCTATTAATAACATTATTTAAATAACAGCCATAAACATCATATCAGGCGGCATCTCTGCCGCAAATAACATTTATTGTAACTCACGATTAAAATAGAAACTAATGCTTCGCATACAACTCTTCCGGCAAGGTTTTGCATAATCGTGACAGTTCCAGTCTCCGCAGTTTATCAGGAACGCAATAATACATAGGACCGGTTATTTGTCATCCCGAACGAAGAGAGGGATCTGATTCCGGAACAGAGGCATTTGGTGAAAACATCCGGCACCAGGCTTATTCCGCCGACAAGTCGTCTTCGGGATGACGGAGAAAAATAACAGGTCTGGTGTCAAGTGAACCTGACAATCTCACCGGAAAGGGGAATAGATGCCTTCAAATGCAGTTCATCCTCAATCGCATCACGGAACACTTTTTTAACAGGTTCGTCTCCATGCACTACATAGATTTCAGGTCTGTTTGTAAATCCCCCGAGCCAGCGAAGAATATCATTCCGGTCACCATGCGCTGACAAGCCACCTATGGTATGAAGCGCTGCCCTTACCGGATAACTCCGGCCATGAATCTCAACTTCCCGCTCACCCTCTACCAGACGACGCCCGAGGGTTCCCTCTGCCTGAAAACCGGTTATGATCACACTGCACTCCGGCCGCTCGATATTGTGCTTCAGATGGTGTAGAATCCTGCCTCCATTGCACATACCGCTGCCGGCAATAATGATGGCCCCCTGTTTTATGGCATTGATGGCCTTCGACTGTTCCGGCTTTGCGGTAAAATGAAGGTTTTTCAGATGCGGCATCCAGCTCCTGCCATTTCGGAATGAAGCCGCATCTTCATCAACAAGCGCAGGGTAATCCCAGTAGATCCGGCTGGCCTCAATAGCCATGGGACTGTCGAGAAAAATCTGCCAGCGATCAAGCTCCCACTCCTCATAGTGCTTTGAAAAAAAGTAGAGCAGCTCCTGGCTTCGACCGATGGCAAAAGCAGGGATAAGAATATTGCCGCCGCCTGCTGCAGCCTTGCGGATAATCTCACCCATCTCGGCAAGGGTAAGCGCTATCTCCCGATGAAGACGGTCACCATAGGTGCTCTCCACTATTACTGCGTCGGCCTCTTCGATCGTCTCGGGATCGTTCATGATAGGGGTGTTGTATTGACCCACATCACCGCTGAACACCAGCTTTTTTGAAACATCGCCTTCATGCAGCCACACCTCTACCAGCGCGGAACCGAGAATATGACCGGCATCCATGAAACGGATGATGACACCCGGAAGAATCTCCTGCTTTTGATGGTAGGACAAGCCGACAAAGCTGTTCAGCGCCCGCACGGCATCCTCACGGGTATAGAGCGGTTCAGCATGACGGTCACCGGCACTTTGGGGGTGCTTCTGGCGGAAAATGGCATCTCGTTCACCAAGTGAAGCGGAATCAAGAAGCAGAACCCTGCAAAGATCAACAGTTGCCTGCTGGGTATAGACCGGACCGGCAAACCCCTTCTTGACGAGAAGAGGGAGACGTCCGGAGTGGTCGATATGGCCATGGGTAAGGACAACCGCATCAACAGCCGATGGGTCAAAAGGAAACGGCCCGGCATTGAGAGCCTCATCTTCCCTTGAACCCTGTATGAGACCGCAGTCGAGCAGCACCGTTGCGCCACCAACCCTGAGAATATGGCAGGAGCCGGTAACCCTGCCTGTTGCTCCGTAGAATTCAAGCTCCATGGTTCCTCCCCGGAATGACGTGAATCGATACGTTTAATATACAACCTGCAACAGCAGAGTGGAGCGGGAAGAGAGCGGAAAGCGGAAAAAAAGAGCAAAAAAAAGCGGGGAGTTCACGTCCCCGCTTTACAACTGTTATCGTGAAAGGATCACCCCTTGCGTTTCTTTTTGTTACCGGTAAAGAAAGCGGTCTCCTTGCCTGCC
The DNA here is from genome assembly GCF_011601315.1 of Candidatus Chlorobium masyuteum. Taxonomy (NCBI): domain Bacteria; kingdom Pseudomonadati; phylum Chlorobiota; class Chlorobiia; order Chlorobiales; family Chlorobiaceae; genus Chlorobium; species Candidatus Chlorobium masyuteum. The sequence continues at coordinate 128,484 of NZ_JAAORA010000004.1, forward strand.
GGTTTGGCAAAAGGCTTCTTGAACGCTTTTTTGATCCCATAGGGAGAGGAGTTGCGATCCTGATCCTCCATTTTGGAGAGCCTGAGCTGGCGTCCGCAAACCCTTACCTTGCGAAGTTCATGAAACACATTATCCGGCATACCCTGCGGCAGCTCTACCGTGCTGTAGGAGTCATTGATGGAGATCTGGCCGACTGAATCAGGATCAAGACCGACTTCATTGAGAATAGCGCCAAGAATATTGCCGGCTTTCACACCATGCTCACTGCCTACCTCAAGACGGTAGCGCTCTTTACCCTCATCACTGCTTCTGCGTTTGGATGGCCCGCGATCCCGGTCAAATCCGCGATCACGATCTGAACCCCGATCCCTGCCGGAACCTTCGCGATCATCGTTGGAACGCGTTCTTTCGGGCTTGTTTGAAAGGAGTAACGGTGTTTCACCCTGAACCAGTGAAGCAAGTGCAGCCGCAGCTTCAATGACCGGTACATCATGTTCATGACAGTACTGCTCTATAATACGGGTAAAGAAATCAAGGTCTTCAGCCGCAATCGTATCGGTGATCTTCTGGTTGAATTTTGCAATCCGCTTGTTGTTGATGATCTCCGTTGACGGCAGCTCCATCAGTTCAATACGGCTGTGCGTTGCCTTTTCGATAGCGTACAGCATATTCTTCTCCCTCGGAGAGACAAAGAGGATCGCATCGCCGGTGCGGCCTGCGCGACCGGTCCGGCCGATCCGGTGTACATAGGACTCCGTGTCGGAAGGGATATCGTAGTTAATAACGTGGCTGATACGCTCGACATCAAGACCCCTTGCTGCCACATCGGTGGCAATAACAATGCTCAACGCTCCGTTCTTGAGCTGATCGACCGTGCGTTCCCGCTGATTCTGGGCCATATCGCCATTCAGGGCGGCTGCTCCATAGCCTCGGGCCTGAAGCTTTTCAGCCAGTTCAATCGTCATGGTTTTTGTGCGTACAAAAATCAGTATCCCGTCGAACGGCTCAACTTCAAGAATTCGGGTCAGGATATCAAGCTTGTGGCTTCCGCCGACAATCCAGTAGCGCTGACGAATAGTCTCAACCGTTGTGGTTTTGGTCTGTATGGTTACCTGGGCAGGATTATTCAGATACTTCTGTGCGATACGGCGGATGGCAGAGGGCATGGTTGCCGAAAAAAGGGCCACCTGGCGATCTTTTGGTGTCTGATCAAGAATCCACTCGACATCGTCGATAAATCCCATGCGAAGCATCTCGTCAGCCTCGTCAAGCACAAGGCACTGCAGAGAGTCAAGATTAAGCGATCCCCGACGCATGTGATCCATGACACGACCGGGAGTACCGACCACGACATGCACACCGCGTTTCAGCATGCGGAGCTGAATGCCGTAATCCTGACCGCCATAGATCGGAACAACATGAAATCCCTTGAGATGTACTGCATAACGCTGGAAAGCCTCGGCAACCTGTATAGCCAGCTCCCTTGTCGGAGCAAGCACAAGAGCCTGGGGCTCGGCAAGTGCAAGGCGGATATTGGAGAGTACCGGCAAGGCAAACGCAGCGGTTTTTCCTGTTCCGGTCTGTGCCTGCCCGAGAACATCACGTCCTTCGAGAAGCAGTGGAATGGTTTCGGCCTGAATCGGGGTCGGATTTTCATATCCCACCTCTTCAAGCGCCTGCATTAATGGTTCCGCAAGCTGAAGGCTGCGGAAATCCTTCGGCAATAGAGAGTTGTCGCTCATTGTATTTTCATTTCCAGATCATTGATAAAAAAAGCCTCGAATGAGGCGGAGGTGGCAGCAATGCAGGAAAGAAAAAAATGAAGAAGAGTTCTCATCAACCGAAAACATCCGGGCAGCTTACAAAGGTCTATCAAGCGCCATTGTTTCGTCACAAACACCGGGAAATAAAGTACTTACATTCCCTGCGTCCTTTCTTAGCATATTCACCACGCATTTAAAACGTCAGCATAGTACGATTTTATTTCCTTAAAGACGAATTTATTTTATTCAGAGAAATTACCGCCATACGCCAATACCCTTACCCGAAAAAAGCCGGAAAATGCAGACGATAACGGTCTAACCCGAATCATACACGGAAGAAAAAATGTAACTGCTCAGCCCTACGATATAGAGAAATCTCCTTATCTTCATTCAGGCAAGATAACGGCATACCCTTCCTGCTCTTCGGAACATCCCGGAATGTGACAGAAGCAAAAAAAATAATAATGCACTCTTCCGCCCTCTCTATCTATAAACTCCTCTTTCCGGTTCTTCTCGGTGCGGCGAAACTTCTCAACCGTCTGCATCCGAGACTCCGCACATTTTTTACAGTCCGGAAGGGACTCTTCGATGAGCTCGAAAAAACAGCCGGCATACTCTCCCCTTCCACTTTCAGAATGTGGGTACATGCCGCCTCGGTTGGTGAATTCGAACAGGCCCGGCCTATCATAGCCGCACTGAAAGAGAAACATCCGGATATTATACTGTTTGTCTCCTTTCTTTCCGATTCGGGATACAATGCCAGGAAGAACTTCCCGGATGCTGCGGCAGTCTTCTACCTGCCGCCCGACACCGCACATAATGCAAAGCGATTAATCGCACTGCTCCGCCCTGACCTGCTGCTCCTGATGCGCTACGACTTCTGGCCGAACCATCTGCTCGAAGCAAAAAAACAGGGGACAACACTGATGCTTGCCGCAGCCGTGCTGCAAACGCATGCGCCCTACTTCAAGCCCCTCCTGAACAGCTTCTACCGAACCATTTTTCACCTCTTCGACTCCATCTATACCGCTTCAGAAAAAGACTCCACGGCTTTCAGAAAGCTTTTCGGATGCATGCGCGTGGAAACCGCCGGTGACCCCCGTTTCGACCAGGTGGTTTTGCGAAGCCGGAATCATGCCCGGGTTGATCACCTTAAACCTCTTTTTGAAAACCTGACCGTGCTTGTTGCCGGAAGTGTCTGGGAAAAAGATGAAACCATGCTGCTTGACGCATGGCAAACGCTTGCAAAGAGACCTTCACTCATCATGGTACCGCATCAGGTCACCCCTGAAAACCTTGCACATCTCGAAGCTGATCTGCTGAAACGCTCGCTATCATCGGTCCGTATCTCTCAGATGAACGGTTCGTTTGATCCGCGCCGGCAGATTCTCATCATTGACCAGACCGGCTATCTGGCAGAACTCTATACCGTTGCATCAATGGCCTATGTAGGAGGAGGATTCGGTGTCAATGTCCATAACACGCTCGAACCGGCAGTCTTTGCCATCCCGGTACTCTTCGGTCCCCGTTACCACAACTCACCTGAAGCCGAAGATCTGGCGGCGAGCGGAGGCGGAACCGTCATTCATAACGAGAACGAACTTGCCGCTGCCCTGAAAACCTTTACTGTTGACAGCGCAAAAAGAGTCGCTGCCGGAGAGATTGCCGGAAGATTCGTCAGAGAGCGAGCCGGAGCGACGGCCATCATTGTAACCGGTATCGAAAGGGAGTACGCTGCTCATAAAAGGGCATAATGCAGGACACTTTTCTCCTGATTATGTATATTCGTTGAACTTACTGACTAAATGGCACATCTATTAATTGTCGTGAGAAGCCCGAGAACAAGGCGGACGGAGCCAGAGAAACCGGCGTGTACACTGAGTACATGAGGATTTCGAGCACCGCCCAACGCAGTAATCGGGTTTCGGAACAAATCAATAGAGGTGCCCTAAATTAACCGACATTACCTATGTTAGCCAGAATTCAAACCCTCTACCTCTTTCTTGCGGGCCTGCTGGCCATCGCAAGTATGATGTTCCCCTTCTGGAGCTTCAGTACCGCAACACTCTTTTTTGTTACCGATTTCACCTCCTACCCCGAAGCAGGCATCATGCAGGTCACCAGCAACTTTGCTGCCGGCATCTTTTCTCCCCTGACGGCAATCGTTGCCATTGCCGCCATCTTTCTCTATAAAAAAAGAGCGCTGCAGAAAAAACTTATTCTGCTCGGCATCCTGCTCTTCGCTTGCGACCTGCTCTCCGGGCTTGCCGCAGCACACTTCATGAACCAGTATTTCAACTGCACCTGCCTTACCTTCTCCCACAGACCGGAAGCCGGATTATACCTGCTGCTGCCGGAACCGGTTCTTTTCTGGCTGGCCCTCGGCGGAGTAAAAAAGGATGACAAGATTGCCAATGCATACAAAAGACTCTGAACGATGCCGGATTGTCTGCTCGATTGGTGACCCTCACGGCATCGGTCCGGAAATCATTCTGAAAAGCTTTCTGAAACTGGAGCAATCAAACCACTCTTTTCTTGTTTGCGGCTCCTACAGTGCGATGGAGTATTACAGAAAAAACCTTGATCTGCCGGTAAAACTCCTGAACGTTGTCGATAAATCAGAACTCCAGGGTGTCGGCGCCGTTCAGCCCGGTATTCTGCCGGTACTCTCGGCAGCTGAACCCGAAACCATCACTCCGGGAACCCTTTCTGCTGACGCAGGAAGAGTTGCCATGGAGTCGCTCCGGGTCGCAGCAGAGCTCTGCCGTGACGGCGAATGCGACGCACTGGTTACGGCACCGATCAACAAGGAGGCAATCGCTCTGGCCGGCTTCAGGGAATCAGGCCATACCGGGTTCCTCGGCAACATGTTCGGTGTCCACTCACCATGCATGATGTTCTTTGATCCCGTTCTGGATCTCAAAGTTGCCCTCGCAACGATTCATGTACCCCTCAAAGAGGTACCGGAGTTAATCGGCAGTATGGACCTTGACCGTTTTCTTCTGGATCTCGCCCGGTCACTGAAAACCGATTTCAGGATTGCCGCGCCTCATATCGCCCTGCTTGGGCTCAACCCGCACGCTTCCGACGGCGGTGTGATGGGAAACGAAGAGGCCGAAATCATCAAACCATGCATTGAAAGAGTCTCGGATCGAATCAATATTGAAGGTCCCTTTCCCTCTGATGGTTTTTTCGGTGCAAAAAGGTACCGCGATTACGATATTGTGGTTGCCATGTACCACGACCAGGGACTGCTCCCCTTCAAGGTGCTTGCATTTGACACCGGAGTTAACGTCACACTCGGACTGCCGATTGTACGAACATCACCTGACCATGGCACCAGTTTCGATATTGCAGGTAAAGGAGTTGCATCAGAACGGAGCTTCCTTGAAGCATCGAAGCTCGCCGTCAGGATAGCCCAAAACAGAAAACAGACAGAATCATGATCTCATTTATTGACGCAGAACTTGAACTTGATAAAAAAACCCTGTTTAAAAACCTCAATCTTACCATCGAGGCCGGAGAGCTGGTCTACATTGTCGGCAAAAGCGGCAGCGGCAAAACCACCCTGCTCAAGTCACTCTACATGGATGTGCGCCCGAAAAAAGGAGAGATCCGCATTGCCGGATTCAGCTCCCGAACCATAAAAAAACGGCAGATCCCTCTCCTTCGCAGAAAGCTCGGTATTGTTTTTCAGGAGTTCCGACTGCTCGAAGACCGCAATGTCTACGACAATCTCGCTTTTGTGCTCAAAGTAACCAACACAAAGGAAAAAATGATCAAGGATATGGTCATGCATGCGCTCGGAAGCGTGGGACTTGAGCATGCCGCCAAACAGATGCCCATGAAGCTGTCAGGCGGTGAACAGCAGAGAATCTCCATAGCCCGTGCGCTGGTGCGCGAACCCCTCGTCATCCTCGCAGACGAACCGACCGGAAACCTCGACCCCGATACCTCGCTTGAGATTCTCGACTACCTGAAACGGATCAACCAGAAAGGGATCGTTGTTCTTGTCGGCACCCACGACTACGAACTGGTCCGCCACTCCCCCTCCAGAACCCTTCTGATCTCCAATCAGAACCTGGTTGAAACCACTATCGAACCCTCCGCCACCGGCTTCCGCCCCTCTCTCCCCATCGGATAGAGAGGGATTTTGGATGTTGAATTATGGATGGAGTCATCTCGAATCCCGATTCATCGGGGTGAGAGATCTCTCAAACGTCTCCGATGACTGCCGGAATTTGTTTACCGTGTTTTTTCACAACATTTGTAGCAAAACTATCCTTGGAGAAAAAAATGGGAATACCGGTACGAATAGATGAAACCTTGTACGAACAAGCAAAAATCCAGGCCAGGGCAGAGCATCGGACCATTGCCGGACAGGTTGAGTTTTGGGCAATGATCGGACGGACAGCTCTCGACAATCCTGATTTGCCCATCGATTTCATTCAGGATCTTCTGATTGTGCTGGCTGAAGGAAAGGTGAACTCAACACCATTTAACCACCCTTCTCGCTTATGAGTAGGATGCCGCAAGCCGTCACCTGCTGCTGTTGGGCGCCCACGAAAATTTCTACCGGACACTCAAACGGTAATCTTGTCGATTGTCGAGCATATTATGCGGTTTTCTGAAAAAGCGGTAGCTTCAAGTATATTTAACGGGTTTCGGAAGGATGAATTCAGGTCATTTATAATAAAACAACCATTATGACCAAACTGCTTGAACAAGCCGTTAATAAAGTCAAAACATTGTCCGATAATGAGCAAAATGCCATTGCCGCATTGATTCTTGAGGAAATTGAGGATGATTTCCGGTGGGACAAAAGTTTTGCGTCAAGTCAGGATACATTGGCAGTTTTGGCTGAAGAGGCTACTGAAGAGATCAACTCCAAATAACTTGCTACGCTTTAAACTAACCCCCCACTTTTTCCCGAAACGAACCAACCGAAACCGGTACCCTCACGCGCCTGACCGCTGAAGAAAGTACGATTTACGATAAGTTACGCTTTCATGACCCGGGTCATCATATCCCCCTGGGACAGGAAAAGATCGGGTTCGATTGGCTGGCTGAGGTGTTGAAGGATTTAATGATAGTTTGACAGCGAAAGGACGATATTCAAACACAATTAAAAGCTGTTATAAAATCCTTAAAACAATTCAGTCCTTACAACAATAAACAATATGGGTATTCGCTGTATAGCTCTCGACTCACTTTCTTCCAAGGCATACAAAAAGTGCTTTTTGAGCATCAAGATTTAACATATCAATTTGTTCAGAGGTCCAATGATCCCTAATAAAATCAGCCACCTCATTTGCAATAGGATAAACAGTTGAATTATAACACTTCAAGCAACTTTCTGCTTCTGATATTGATAATCCGTATTTCTCCCGCTGAAATCGCCGTTTATCCGACAGGCTAAACCAATCAAAATCAAGACACATAACCCATATAGTATTTTGGAATTAAAAGGCTCTTCGCAGAATTTAATGACAGAATTGTGAATATCTTCATAACATTAAAATACATTGGATTTAAAATCGCGCAGGGGAAACCCAACTACCAAATGCTAACAATTTCTTGCTAATCCTGCTGGGTAGCAAGTCGAAACCGTTCAACCTTGAATTGCAATGCCCGCCGAGGCGGATTCGGGTAATGATACCCACAAGGCAGCCAATAACTCTTGGATTCTCTTACTTTGGGGAATGTCTCGTAAAACTCGCGTTTGGTCATGATAAAGGTTCCAGCATTTGATACTATGCAAAACCTGTCGTTTATGCCCAGTGACTCAATCACATCAGCTTTGAAGCACAACCTATAGTGTGGGTATTTCGCAACACATTCGTTCAATTCTGCACATGGATCCTCTCCAGCCCCAGGGGCACTGCACTGGTCTGTCTTGTTGGCTGAAAATGCGTATCTGTATTCGCCCACCCCGACCGAGATAAGCAACGGCGTGCTGTCCACCAGCCTCAGGAAGTCTTCCCATATTGTTCGATAGATCGATTTGAACTGTTCATAAAAAAATGCAATAACTGTTGGATTGCTCCCGTGACGCTGCCATTCATACTTTGGAAGGTAGAAGTAGTTGCAAGGGTGAATATTGCGAGCAAACCTTCTCACCAGCTCTTTACGATCCCATCGGCGAAAATGGACATCTCTATCTTTGACATCGAAAATATGCGCAACGTGCCATCCAGCCTTATTGATACTTTCCGGTAAACGGACTTGAAACATATGGCTGGGGACTGACTCAATAAATGAATTAAATGATGCATACTGCCGAAAATGACCCGAAAAGAGCTGGTAGTGAATCCACCACGCTGGGGAATTGTCTGTTGGGCGCAACAGCTGGCCAAAATCTGTTGGTTCGATTTGACCACGTTTCTGACCAGCCACATAACGAATGAGAAACAGAGTATCTGCAGAGTCCAGATAGGAACAGAATTGTCTATGGAACTCTTCTACGACAGATGGTAACAGAAGTACATGCTTTGCCCAACCATCGTACAACTCGCCCAGAGTTCCATTGTATGCCGATGGTGCTTCTTTGATTCTTAACGCCGTACTTTGTTCAACCATTTTCTGATACAGATACTCTGGTGCAAGGTCTGCATCATTTTCCCACCTGATAGTATGGACAACATCCGAGACTTCGAATTTCCTGAATGTGTTGTAATCTTTCAGTTTTTCAAACATAGAGCCCCGCAGCGCGTCCTTCAGATCAACCACCCCGCTTGCCGCGTTGTTAAACGTAATCTTTATCCGGTACTCCTCTATGTATTCAGCCTTAGTAACTTCTAACATGATCTTTACTCCAGTGGCGGGTCAAAACGGCCTGTTTTTGAAGTATAACAAACAATTTCAGGCCATCAAAACAGCCGACAAAACACTAAAACCCGGCATCAATCATCTGGTTGCCAGTAACTCACCAACTTGCAATCAAAAAAACGAAAGCAACCATGCAGGCCTGTCTTCCGGGAATTCCTTTTGTAACGGAACGCCAATTCACGAGGCCTGCCGGATGAGATCTCTCCCTTAAGTCGAGATGACAAATAAGCAAGTCCAAAAAAAACCGGAGAAAAAGCTTTAACTTCAACTTCAAATCCCGGACTGCATCAAGCAACTCTTATTACTCCGTAATCAACAGTTAGCTCCTGCTCATAACCTTTATGACTCTCGACTACTCCACCCTGAACCTGCTCCGTCAGAACCACCCTGCCTGGCGCCTGTTGTGCGCCCAGCATGCTCCGCTGGTGGCCGGTTTTCTGCACAGGGTCTTTATTGTGCCCAATGTGCGGATACTCTCGCAGGCTGATCTTGTCGAGGCGCTTGAAGATGAACTGTTTAACCTGCGTCAGCAACAGGCTTCCGACCCCTTTCCCGGTACAGCTCAAAGCTACCTGAATGACTGGGCCGACAACGAGAAGGGGTGGCTGCGCAAATTTTATCCTGACGGAACGGATGAGCCTCACTTTGACCTGACGGCTTCAACCGAAAAGGCACTCTCATGGCTGGAGAGTTTGACTGAGCGCGCTTTTGTAGGAACAGAGTCGCGCCTTCTTACCCTGTTTGAACTCTTGCGTCAAATGAGCACGGGAAGCGAGACCGACCCTGAAGTGCGCCTGGCCGAACTGCAAAAACGCCGTGACGATATTGATGCAGAGATTGAGCGCACGCTTGCCGGTGAGATATCTCTGCTTGATGATACCAGCCTGAAAGACCGGTTCCAGCAGTTTCTGCAGCTCGCCCGTGAGTTATTAACCGATTTTCGCGAGGTTGAACATAACTTTCGCCGGCTCGACCGCCGCGTGCGTGAGCGCATCGCTCTTTGGGAAGGCTCAAAAGGTGAGCTGCTTGAAGAGATTATGGGTGAACGTGATACCATCGCCGATTCTGATCAGGGAAAAAGTTTCCGTGCATTCTGGGATTTTCTCATGTCGCAATCCCGCCAAGAGGAGTTAAGCCTGCTTCTCGAAGTGGTACTGAGCTTGCCGCCTGTTATTTCAATGCACCCCGACAGCCGTCTTCGACGCGTTCATTACGACTGGCTGGAGGCCGGTGAGCATACCCAGCGCACAGTGGCCCGGCTTTCCGAGCAGTTGCGCCGCTTTCTTGATGACAAGGCGTGGCTTGAAAATCGCCGAATCATGGACATTCTGCACGAAATCGAAACCCATGCCCTTGATGTGCGCGAAGACCTCTTCCCTCCAGGTGCATTTATGCCTCTCGACAGCTCCTCTGCTGCCATCGAACTTCCGTTCGAAAGAGCCCTTTATCGCCCTCCATTCAAACCATTGATTGCCGGAGTAGCGCTCGATGAAGGGGATGCAGAGATTGATACCGCCATTCTCTACGCACAGGTGGTGGTTGACCGCGCCGAGCTGCTGCGAAATATCCGCATGGAGCTTCAATCGCGCAGCCAGATCACCCTCGGAGAGGTTGTTGCGCGCCATCCTTTGCGTAACGGTCTTGCCGAACTGGTTGTATTGCTGCAACTGGCCAGTGAATGGCCCCGGACAGCCGTCGATGAAGGGGTAGAGGAACAGGTAACATGGCAAACCGGGACAGGTGTGACCAGAGAGGCAACCTTGCCGCGTATTATACTATTAAGAAACGGATAATGAACCACCATACAGATATTGAACCTGGCCGACCGGGTTATCCGGCACAGGAACTTGCGTCCATTGTGATCCCCCTTTTGAAAGGAGTGATCTACCAGGAGGAGAGCCCTGCTTTATGGATCGCTTTGCTCAACCTGCAAGCTTCTGTTCGGGATTACGTGGCAGTGCTTGGTCTGGAATTGACGTTCGACGAGGCGGAAGGATATGCTTTTTTGCGCTCTCGCTCTGACAACGAAACAGAGGGCACAAACACCGCTCCACGACTGATAGCTCGCCGTCAACTCAGCTACCCGGTCAGCCTGCTGCTCGCGTTGCTTCGCAAAAAACTTGCCGAATTTGATGCCGGAGGCGGCGACACCCGCCTGATTATGTCACTGGACGAGGTAGTTGAGTTGATCCGGATTTTTCTGCCCCCCGCCAGCAATGAGGTCAAATTGATCGATCAGGTTGATGCCACGCTCAACAAAATCGCCGATCTTGGCTTTATCCGTCGTTTGCGGGGTGAACGGCAGATGATTGAAGTTCGCCGCATTATAAAGGCCTTTATTGACGCGCAGTGGCTGGCCGATTTTGATAAGCGCCTCAACGAATACCTGGAGCGACCTGCGCAACCAATGGAGGGAAGTGATGAGTAAAGAACTTGAATTTGGCTTTGTTGCTGATGACCGGCTGGCTGGTTTTCGCCTGCAGCGCCTTGAGGTTTTCAACTGGGGCACCTTTGATGGACGGGTCTGGACGCTCAAACTTGGTGGAAGGAACGGACTCCTCACGGGAGATATCGGTTCGGGAAAATCGACACTGGTTGATGCCGTAACCACCCTTTTGGTACCCAGCCAGCACATAGCCTACAACAAGGCAGCAGGTGCCGATAACCGTGAACGAACGCTCCGCTCCTACGTGCTCGGCTACTTCAAGTCGGAGCGGCAGGAGAATCTCGGAGGTGGAGCCAAACCGGTTGCCCTGCGGGAACTCAACAGTTATTCGGTGATTCTCGGCGTCTTTCATAATGAGGGGTACGACAAAACCGTAACCCTCGCGCAAATTTTCTGGATGAAGGATGCTGCTCAACCTGCCCGTCTTTATGCTGTATGTGAACGTGACTTATCCATCGCTGCCGATTTTTCATCGTTTGGCACGGAAATCTCAACCCTGCGCAAACGGTTGCGTGGCTCAGGCATTGAGATGTTTGAAAGCTTCCCCAAATACGGTGCATGGTTCCGGCGGCGCTTTGGCATCGAAAATGAGCAGGCACTTGACCTCTTTCATCAAACCGTTTCGCTCAAGTCAGTGGGAAACCTGACCGATTTCGTGCGAAACCACATGCTTGAACCCTTCACGGTCGAACCACGCATTGCCGCCCTTATCCAGCATTTCGAAGATCTCAACCGCGCACACGAAGCTGTTCTTAAAGCCAAACGACAGATTGAGATGCTTGGGCCACTGGTGGCTGATTGCGACACTCACCAGACAATGGCGGAAAGAGCCGAAGAGCTTCGAGCCTCCCGTGAAGCCCTGCGCCCCTGGTTTGCATCGCTTAAACTCGAACTGCTCGAAAAACGCCATGCATCGCTTCAGGATGAGCTGAACCGTCACCATATCGCCATTGAGCGCCTTGACACAGAGCGCCGCGCCCGACAGGAACGTGACCGTGAACTGCGCCGAACCATTGCTGAAAACGGCGGCGACAGAATCGAAAGCATTTCGTCCGAGATTCTCCTGAAACAGGAAGATCTTGAACGGCGTACACAAAAAGCGTCCCGATACGAAAAACTTGTACGTCAGCTTGAGGAGCATCCAGCAACAACTGCCGAGGAGTTTCATCTTCAGCGTATCGGTCACACTGCCATGCTCGAAGCGACTGCTGAAGCTGAAGCAAGTGTTCAAAACGATCTTAACGAGTCAGGAGTCCTCTTTACACAGGGGCGCAATAAGCATGAGCAACTCAGTGCAGAGATCAAAAGCCTGAAAGCGCGCATGAGCAATATTGATGAAAAACAGATTGCCATGCGCCGTTCGCTTTGCACTGCCTTGAATATCGCGGAAGCCGGGATGCCGTTTGGAGGTGAGCTGCTCCAGGTACGTGAAGAGGAGAAGCTCTGGGAAGGAGCCATTGAGCGAGTGCTCCGCAACTTCGGACTCTCGCTGCTGGTGCCCGACCAACACTACCAGAAAGTGGCGGAATGGGTTGACAAAACCCACCTGAAAGGACGTCTTGTCTATTTCAGGGTACGCCAGCACACCCGCAGCAACGAACAGTTGCCGGATCATCCCGTTTCACTGTCACGCAAGCTCGCCATCAAGGCCGACTCACCTTACTATGACTGGATTGAACGTGAAGTGGCTCATCGTTTCGATCTGGTCTGCTGCATGAATCAGGAGGAGTTCCGGAGAGAGAAAAAAGCGATAACCCTGGCAGGGCAGATCAAGTCGCCGGGTGAACGCCACGAAAAGGATGACCGCCACCGCCTTGACGACCGCAGCCATTACGTACTCGGATGGAGCAATACTGCCAAAATTGCGGTACTGGAAGCAGAGGCCACGCGGCAGAAAAATGAGCTTGCCGACCTTGCCGGACGCATAAGCACATTGCAGCAGGAGCAAACCACACTCAAGGAGCGCCTGAAAACACTCTCCAAGCTTGACGAATATCCCGATTTCCGCGATCTCGACTGGCAGCCGGTAGCATTTGCCATTGCCAAACTCGAAACAGAAAAACGAGAACTTGAAGCAACATCAAATATTCTGCAAACTCTGACCGCACAGCTTGCCGCGCTCGAAGAAAAGCTGAAGGAGACGGAGCGGCAACTGGACGACCGAAAGGATAAACGCTCAAAAATCGAGCAAAAAATCATCATCAACAGTGAATCGCAAGAGCAGACCCGAACGCTGCTTGACGAAGCTGGCCCTGAATCAGCCGAACGATTCGCACTGCTCCAGCAGATGCGCACCGAAGCTTTCAGTGACCAGTCACTGACGGTTGAATCCTCCGACAATCGCGAGCGGGAGATGCGTGACTGGCTTCAGACAAAGATTGACTCCGAGGACAAAAAGCTCTCTCGGCTCGGCGAAAAGATCATCAGGGCGATGACCGAATACAAGGAGGAGTGGAAGCTCGAAACCAGGGAGGTGGATGTCAACATTGCCGCAGGGTTTGAATATCGCTCAATGTTTGCCCAACTCCAGGCTGACGATCTTCCTCGATTCGAGAGTCGCTTCAAGGATCTGCTTAACGAAAACACCATCCGTGAAGTTGCCAATTTTCAGTCGCAACTGGCCCGCGAGCGTGAAACCATCAAGGAGCGCATTACCCTTATCAATGAATCGCTCACGCAAATCGACTACAATCCGGGCCGCTACATCAGCCTTGAAGCACAGATGAACCTTGATCTTGACATTCGTGAATTTCAGTCTGAGCTGCGAGCCTGCACCGAAGGCTCACTGACCGGCTCGGATGACGCACAGTACTCCGAGGCAAAATTCCTCCAGGTACGGCGTATCATCGACCGATTCCGTGGACGTGAAGCCTATGCTGACCTCGACCGGCGCTGGACTGCCAAAGTGACCGATGTACGCAACTGGTTTGTCTTTGCCGCCAGCGAGCGGTGGCGCGAAGATAACACCGAACATGAACACTACGCTGACTCGGGGGGTAAATCCGGCGGACAGAAAGAGAAACTCGCCTATACGGTGCTTGCCGCCAGCCTCGCCTATCAATTCGGCCTTGAATGGGGCGCAGTGCGCTCACGTTCCTTCCGCTTTGTGGTTATTGACGAAGCCTTCGGACGCGGCTCCGACGAGTCAGCGCAGTACGGCCTGCAACTCTTCGCCCAGCTCAACCTGCAACTGCTCATTGTCACACCGTTGCAGAAAATCCATATCATCGAACCGTTTGTATCCAGTGTCGGGTTTGTGCACAACGCGGAGGGACGCTCTTCGGTACTGCGCAACCTCAGCATCGAAGAGTACCAAGCCGAAAAAGAGAAAGCACTCGAATGAACTGGACAACCCCCGCCGAACTCAAGGCCCAGGTGCAGAAACTCTGGGATCGGGGCCTCCTGCTCTCCACCTTTTGTGGTGGCGAAGAGCTGTTTCCCTGTCGCCTGACACTGAAAGGGCCTGACTCACGGGAGCTGAGCAACTCATTTTCCGAAGTACGCGACTGGATTGCCCAACTCTCAAATGCAACAAAGCACTACCGGATTGTATGGCGCACCCTCAACCACCGGATTCTTGGAGCCAATGAAATACCGTCAGAGATCTGGATCGACACACTTGATGATGCTCTCGGCTTGATTGGCAAACGGCGAGAAGCCGAGCAGTTTGCTGCCCAGGTTGCACTCACCCGCAACTGCCAGCCTGAACTGCTCCCCTGGCTTGCAAAACGCCCTCTGCGTGCGTTGGAGCTGGCCGAAGAGTGGCCCCGCCTTCTTGACATCGTCGAATGGAAAAGAAATAATCCCCGACCCGGCATCTACCTGCGCCAGATTGACCTCTGCGGAGTACACAGCAAGTTTATTGAAGGGTACCGCGGCGTGCTTGGAGAGCTGTTCGACCTCGTGCTTCAGCCGGAAGAGATTAATGCAACAGCCACAGGCTCCGGTGGATTTTGCCGCCGGTATGGATTTCAGGACAAACCCCAGCGGGTGCGCTTCAGAATCCTCGACCCTGAACTGTCAATACTGTCAACCGGGACCGATCAGGATATTACGGTAACACAGGCAACTTTTGCCCAACTGGAGATCGCAGCCACAAAGGTCTTCATCACCGAAAACGAAATCAACTTTCTCGCATTTCCCCCGGTTCCGGCAGCAATGGTAATCTTCGGAGCCGGATACGGTTTTGAGAACCTCGCTGAAGTACATTGGCTCCATGACCGGAAAATCCACTACTGGGGAGACCTCGACACCCATGGCTTCGCCATCCTCAACCAACTGCGCAAATTCTTTCCCCATGCAGCCTCCCTTCTGATGGATCGTGAGACACTGATGCAGCATCAAACACTCTGGGGCACAGAACCATCCCCCGAAACCGGTACCCTCACGCGCCTGACCGCTGAAGAAAGTACGATTTACGATCAATTACGCTTTGATGAGCTGGGCCATCACATCCGGCTTGAGCAGGAAAAGATTGGATTCGAGTGGCTGGTTATGGCTTTGGGGAAGAATTGAAATCTTCCAGACCAAGGCGCCGCTCTCCAATGCTCTTCGGAATGCGGATACCGATCATCTGATCTGCTTTCTCTTTTTCCATCATCTTCCTCAATACATGTTATACAATGCAATACATATTACACAACATCAACAAGAATCAACAGAAATCACAAATTCAATCGCAAAACTCTTCCCCATTGGCTTGATTGATTATATCTGTATATTCCGGTAAATTGCCGTACAAAACAAACAGGCTGATCATGAGCACAAATCTCAAGCGAAAAGGAATGAAAGAGCCAGTCGAGGCGAAGGCTCGCCTTGAAGCACGGATAACCCGAACTGTTCACGCACAAATCAAACGGGCCGCCGAGATTCAGGGGCGAACGGTAACTGATTTTGTCGTCTATGCTGCACTTGAAGCGGCAACGAAAGCCATTGAGGAAGATTCTGTTATCCTGTTGTCGATCGAAGGGCAGAAGGCTTTTGCCGAGGCCTTAATGAATCCTCCAGAGCCCAATGCTGCACTGCGAAAA
The DNA here is from genome assembly GCF_011601315.1 of Candidatus Chlorobium masyuteum. Taxonomy (NCBI): domain Bacteria; kingdom Pseudomonadati; phylum Chlorobiota; class Chlorobiia; order Chlorobiales; family Chlorobiaceae; genus Chlorobium; species Candidatus Chlorobium masyuteum. The sequence continues at coordinate 144,551 of NZ_JAAORA010000004.1, forward strand.
GCTTTCGAAAGTCACTCCGAACTGTTTGGCCAGGCAAAATAACCGGTTGCGTTATGAGCCACCCAACATTTTCAGTGGAACCACTGAACAGTAACCATGTCAGAGAAGGGTTCAACTCTGGATCTGAAGTTCTCGACAACTACTTTGCAGTTCAAGTCGGCCAGGATATCAGGAGAAATATCACCAGGTGCTTTGTGGCAATTGATAACATTAGTCAAAAAATCGCAGGCTACTATACGCTTTCGGCTGCTCAAATACCGTTGCCTGGGTTACCTGAAGTGATCACCAGGAAAATGCCTCGCTATCATGCAGTGACCGCCTCAAGAATAGGGCGTCTCGCCGTTGACAGCTCTTATCAGGGAAAGCGGATCGGCAGCGCTCTTATCGCTGATGCCCTTCTCAGGTCATCAACTTCATCAATGGCAGTATATGCACTGCTCGTTGACGCAAAAAATGAACAAGCAGAAGCCTTTTATCTACACCACGGTTTTATTCCCTGCATCGACCGCCTTCACACTCTCTTTTTACCACTGAGCACCATCAGCAAAATCTGACCTGTACCCGGATATAGTAGACGGAAAGAAAAATGAGAGTGGTAAAAAAAAGAAAAGTCAGGAAAGCTTTTTCAGCCATCCTGACTCTTTAATTCAAAATCCAGCATCCAAAATCAATCCTCTGATCGGGGGTGAACCTCGCTATACCGTCGTGAGCGGCTGAGAGCGAGGCGGAAGGAGCTCAGAAACCGGAATGTACACAGAGTACATGAGGATTTCGAGCACCGCCCAACGAGGCAATCGAGCCGCGCAACAGGTACAGTGAGGTTCAGGAGCAGCCGGTGGTCATGCCGCAATCCTCACAAACCTTGCACGTCCCGTTCTGCTTGACGCGCATGGAACCGCAGTTTTCGCACTGCTCGCCGGTATAGCCCTGAACCTTGGCCTGATAGACCTGGCTTTTGCGGGTTGAGGAGCCTTCTGAACTACTGTGAACAGCAAGGGCCGGCTCGGCAACAGGCGCATGACCGTTCGAGCCGCTAATGCCCTCGGCATCACCCTCATGCACCTCATCAACAGCTTTAACATGAACAAAATCCTTCCGGCCGAGATAGTCATAGCCGATTGAGCGGAAAACATAATCCAGAATGGAGGTGGAGTTCTTGATGGCATTATGGCCCTGAACCGCACCTGCCGGTTCAAAGCGGGTAAAGGTAAAGCTGTCCACCAGCTCTTCAAGCGGCATACCGTACTGCAGCGCTTTTGAAGCGAGCACGGCAAAACAGTTGAGGAGCCCCTTGAAGGAAGCGCCCTCCTTGTACATGTCGATAAAAACCTCACCGAGAGAGCCGTCCTGATACTCCCCTGTTCTGAGAAAGACCTTGTGTCCACCAACATAGGCTTCACGGATGTACCCCTTTCTGCGTTTCGGCAGATAGCGGCGCTCGGAGCGGTGATAGACCCGTTCAACAATCTGCTCCTGAACCTCTTTGGGACCCTTGGTCTCGTCAAGGCTCTCTTCGGTGCCAAGCATAATGACTTCGTCAAGATCCTGATAGCTGGAGCTGTTGAGCGGCTGGGAGAGCTTTGAACCGTCGCGGTAGACCGTAATAGCCTTGATCATATGCTGCCATGCCGAGGTGTAGACCTCACCGATTTCAGCCGTAGTGGCGGTAGAAGGCATGTTGACCGTTTTGGAGATCGCGCCTGAAATAAATGGCTGTACCGACGACATCATGCGCACATGGGCCATATGCTTGATATAGCGCTGACCTTTCTTGCCGCACCGGCTGGCGCAGTCAAAGACCGGCAGATGCTCCAGCTTCAGATGAGGAGCACCTTCGATGGTCATGGTGCCGCACACATAGTCATTGGCCAACTCGGCATCCTCCGGCGTAGCGCCGAGAGCCTGAAGCAGATCAAAGTCTGGATCGTTCAGCTGCTGATCACTGAAACCGAGCGAAGCGCAGAACTCCTCTCCGAGAATCCATTTGTTAAAGGCAAAACGGATATCAAAAACCGTTTCAAGCTGCGACTCGACCACGTCAATCTTCTCATCGCTGAAGCCGCGGGTTTTAAGCCACTGTCGGTTGATGGAGGGCGAACCGGCAAGCGTGCCATGCCCCTTGCAGTAGTGCTCAATGTCGTCAATCTGTGACGGGGTGTAACCGAGCCGTTCAAGCGCCTTGTGCACCGACTGATTGACAATCTTGAAGTAGCCGCCACCGGCCAGTTTCTTGAATTTGACAATAGCAAACTCCGGCTCAATTCCGGTCGTATCACAATCCATAACCAGTCCGATGGTGCCGGTAGGCGCAATCACGCTCACCTGGGCATTTCGGAAACCATACTTCTTGCCCTTCTGGAGCGCCTCATCCCAGATCTTTCCGGCAGCCTCGAAGAGCTCCTTAGGGCAGTACTCCGAATCAATACCGCGAGGGCTGACCGAAAGCCCCTCATACTCCTCTTCAGAGAGGTTGTGTGCTGCCCGGCGATGGTTGCGGATAACACGAAGCATATCCTTTGCATTTGCGCTGTGACCGGCAAAAGCTCCGAGGTCATGCGCCATCTCTGCCGAGGTGGCATAGGCCTGACCGGTCATGACCGATGCAATTGCACCGGCAAGGGCCAGCGCTTTTGGTGAATCGTAAGGGATGCCGAGCACCATCAGTACGGTGCCGAGATTGGCAAAACCAAGCCCGAGCGTTCTGTACTCGTAACTCAGGCGGGCAATCTCCTTTGAAGGAAAATGCGCCATCAGCACTGAAATTTCAAGGACGATAGTCCAGAGAGCTGAAGCGTGCTGCAGCTCACGGATCTTTACCTTGCCCGACTCCTCATCAATGAAATGGATAAGGTTGAGACTTGCAAGATTGCAGGCTGTGTCGTCAAGGAACATGTACTCCGAGCAGGGGTTGCTCGCATTGATCCGTCCGCTTGCCGGGCAGGTGTGCCACTCGTTGATCGTTGTATCGAACTGCAAGCCCGGATCGGCGCACTTCCATGCACTGAGCAGAATTTTCTCCCACAAATCACGCGCCTTTACTGCACGGACGTTCTTGCCGGTTGTACGCTGGCGAAGCTGCCAGATATCGTCATTCTCCACCGCCTTCATGAACTCGTTGGTCACCCTGACGGTATTGTTGGAGTTCTGGCCGCCGACCGTCTGGTAGGCTTCCGACTCATAATTGGAGTTATACTCATCAAAATCAAGCGTCGTGAATCCCTGTTCGACCAAAGCAAGCACCCGTATGATATAGCTCATCGGCACGGCCCTGCTGAGCGCATTCTGAATCAGGCGGTTGAGTGCCGGATTCTCCTTGCGGTCAGAACCGTTCAAAAGAGCCTCTTCAACAATGGCCTGCAGAAAACGGGAGCAGATTCTTGATCCGGCCACGAGCGAGGCAACCTTGTCCTCCTCCTTGGCCTTCCATTCGATAAATTTCTCCACATCCGGATGGTCGATATCGACAATAACCATCTTGGCTGCCCTGCGGGTTGTGCCGCCTGATTTTATAGCTCCGGCCGCAGAATCAAAAATCTTCAGAAAACTCATCAGACCCGACGAACTTCCGCCGCCACTCAGTTTTTCACCTCCCGAGCGAAGGTTGGAGTAGTTGGTACCCGAGCCGCTGCCGAACTTGAATACCCTCGCCTCACGAATCGCCAGATCGAAAATACCACCCTCATTGACCAGATCGTCACTGACCGACTGGATAAAACAGGCGTGAGCCTGCGGGCGGCTGTAGGCATCCTCGGACTCCTTCACCTCACGCGTTTCAGGATCAACATGGTAGTGACCCTGTGCAGGCCCGGTCGTGCCATAGGCAAAATTAAGGCCTGTATTGAACCACTGCGGAGAGTTGGGTGCGCCCATCTGCTTGAGAATCATGAAAGCGACCTCATCATAAAAGGTCTGGGCATCTTCCGCTGTATCAAAATATCTGTTTTTCTCACCCCAATCCTTCCAGCACCCTGCCAGACGATGAACAACCTCCCTGATGGAGTGCTCACTGCCGGTCACAGGATGCCCTTCGGCATCAAGAATAATTTCGCCATTTTCGTCCCGCTGGGGCACCCCGGTTTTGCGGAAATATTTCTGTGCAAGAATATCTGCGGCAACCTGCGACCACTGTTTCGGCACCTCGATATCGGTCATTTCAAACACTTTCGAACCGTCCGGATTCCGCAGAACCGAAGAGCGTGTCGTGTATTCAAACCTGTCGAAAACATTTTCGCCGGGACTGGTGAACAGACGGGAAATTTTCATAGAGATTCTCCAGTATCAGTATTGATATGTGACTGTATAAATAATTATATAATTATAACTTAGCGGACTTGCGCCCTCAATGACACTCTCTGCTCGATATCAGATTTTCCAATAAAGTTTAATATAACATTTATCGAAAAAGATGGCTATTCGAGACAATTTCTCTGTTTTTTTTCCCTTCTTTCCTGTGAAAAAATGCAAGGTTTATTGCCTGACTTTGATCCCGAAGTCAAATGGCAATATCTTTCCGGCAGGTCTCCTGACTATCAACGGTTTTCTGCCCTTTCGGCAGGCGTTCAATGTGGAAAAAGCCTTCCCCCGTCTCTCCGGTGGTAACATCTCGGATAACGACGTGGCTTGATCCTGCTGAATAGAAAATGAACAAACTGGGTTGTTTGCCTCCCCTCTCCAGCGAACCGTTTTTCAGTTGCGGGTACAGTGTACGAATCTCACGTACTTCCCTATTATCCGGACCATTTCAAGTCCGGCACCAGAAAAAAAGAACTGATAACAGTGTACTGTTTTTTTCCCTCGCTTTCAACCGCAAAAGAGGGTAATCTTCATTTTTCGCGATCTCCGGAAAAAACAGAGTCAGATAAAAGATCGGGACGACACTACAGCAAATCACAAATTTTTAACAGGAATATCACCAAGCACAGCAACAAGCAGATCCCAGAATTTCCCGACAGAGGGAATATGCACCTTCTCATCCGGAGAGTGCGGGTAGCGAATGGTGGGACCAAAAGAGATCATATCAAGTGCAGGGTATGCGCCTCCTATAATACCGCACTCAAGACCCGCATGAACCGCACTCGTCACAGGAATCTTCCCGAACTTCTTCTGAAATAGATCCTGCATGATCTTCAGAATCGGCGACTCAGGATCCGGTTTCCAGCCGGGATAGCCTCCGTCAACCACCGAACCCGCCCCTGCAAGATCAAAAAGAGCCGTGATCATGTGCTCAAGATCGACTTTCGCCGAATCAACCGAACTTCTGACGAGAGAGTCAACAGCAATTGTGCCGTTCCCGGATTTCACCATGGCAAGATTATTGGAGGTTTCAACAAGACCCTCCATCTCACTGCTCATTCGCATAACGCCATTCGGACAGGCATAGATGGCCTTCATCAATCTGAGAAACACTGCCGGTTCAATAGCCGTTTCGGGGAGAGAAACAGAAACCACTTCAATCTGCAGGGCTGGTTCAACCGCTCGCAGCTCATCTTGTATGGTGCCCCTCAAAACAGAGAGTCGGTCAAGAAAAGCAGCCGCCGTTACTTCGGGAACAGCAGCAACGGCAAAGGATTCACGAGGGATGGCATTACGCAGACTTCCCCCGTCAATGGATATAAGCTGCAAACCATACCCGATATGGCCTTCATAGAGAATCCGGTTCATGATCTTGTTGGCATTACCACGGCCCAGATGGATATCCACACCGCTGTGGCCGCCCATCAAGCCGGTTACGCTGATCCTGAAGCCCTGGTAGTCCTCCGATAGAGCGTGTTCAGTGTAGTTGAAAGTTGAGGTTACGTTGACACCTCCGGCGCAGCCGATAAAGAGCTCCCCATCATCCTCCGAATCAAGATTCATGAGAATCTCACCCTTCAGCACTCCGGGTTTCAGACCCATTGCCCCGCTCATCCCGGCCTCCTCGTTGCTGGTAAAGAGCGCTTCAATAGGACCATGCTTTAGCGTTGTAGACTCAAGCACGGCCATCGCTACCGCAACCCCGACACCATTGTCAGCACCAAGTGTGGTGCCATCGGCCCGCACCCACTCGCCATCAATAATGGTCTCAATCGGATCTTTTGCAAAATCATGGCTCTTTCCGGTGTTCTTCTGCGGCACCATATCCAGATGAGCCTGCAGAATCACCCCCTTCCGGTTCTCCAGTCCCGAAGTGGCCGGCTTGCGGATAATGACATTGTCAGCATCATCCACAATACTCTCAAGGCCGAGGTTGCGACCGAATGCCGTCATGAATTCACGAATCTTCTCCTCATGGCCCGAAGGCCGGGGAATACGGGTCAGGCTCTGAAAATGCCTCCAAACCTCATGCGGGCTCAACCCTGAAATATCGTTGTTCATAAAATGTATTGTTGTTGGAGGGCAGAACCCTCATTTTCCGGGAGCGCCGAGATCCAGCTCGGCATAAGGTTTGTAATACTATCATAACAGGCGACAACTTGTTCATTTTTTTCAGGTTACCCGATAGATCAGTCTCCAATATCAATCGCTCTGCATACATATTAATCCCCTGACCATATTGAGTTTATTACAGCTCTGCACCAAAACCACTCAATACCTCTGCATATCTGCTATTCGTGAAAATATACATCAGTAGAGGTTGCCGACAAAAACAGGAAAACTGAAATTGATTGCCGGGAACATGGTTCCCAAGCTCTGTAGACTCAAAGAAGTTAGTAGAGCGCATTCCGCAACCCTCACACTCTCTGCAAGGGGTTTCAATCCACGCGCCCAAAGCAGGGCATGACTGTGCAAATAAAAGAGCGGCCCCGGTGCATCCAGACTCGCGCCTCCTGGGATAGCTTACACCCCATTATGAGTTCACAGCCAATAACTGATCCTTTTGAAAAAACAGAAATTGGATTATTAATTACCTCTGTCACTTACGTCCCTTAATCCCCCACGAATGGATAGCACTCAAAAATATACTTGGGAAACACCCCCACGCACATGGGGAAGACTTACCTCTGGAGAGACAAGAAATGTGATCGAATGGAAACACCCCCACGCACATGGGGAAGACGGGTGCTGCCGGGATGGTGATTGCTCCGGTCAGGAAACACCCCCACGCACATGGGGAAGACCTTCTCAACTGCTTCAACCAAAACATTTATCTGGAAACACCCCCACGCACATGGGGAAGACACGGAAAATCCTCGGCGTAGTTCCCTCGGTTAAGAAACACCCCCACGCACATGGGGAAGACTCGAAAAGACTCTACTGTTATTGTCATTTGCGTGAAACACCCCCACGCACATGGGGAAGACAAACCGAACTCACTGTATTTGAGCAATCAACTAGAAACACCCCCACGCACATGGGGAAGACTGTATTGTGCGATGCAATACAACGAAACATTGAGAAACACCCCCACGCACATGGGGAAGACAAAATCCATGCCGCAGACGCTGGGCTCGCTCAGGAAACACCCCCACGCACATGGGGAAGACTTTGGGCTCGATGGCTCCGGGGTGTCCGGACTGGAAACACCCCCACGCACATGGGGAAGACAATTACGAATGTTCGGCATTCCAACCTGACGATGAAACACCCCCACGCACATGGGGAAGACTTAAGCCCCATATGATGCTCTGGGCCATAGTCAGAAACACCCCCACGCACATGGGGAAGACTTTTCAACCCTTCAGCGATGAGGGGCTTTTTTAGAAACACCCCCACGCACATGGGGAAGACATACTGCTTATAGTTTGTGTCAAGTCCTGCCTGGAAACACCCCCACGCACATGGGGAAGACACAATGACTCCTTTTTCGCTGTGCTTGAATGGAGAAACACCCCCACGCACATGGGGAAGACCTTTGTCGCGATGGAATCCTTCACATCAGGGCAGAAACACCCCCACGCACATGGGGAAGACCCTTTTAAATCAACAACCGCGTCCTCCTCAATGGAAACACCCCCACGCACATGGGGAAGACGAAAGCATCCGGGCAATCAACACTCATGCGAAAGAAACACCCCCACGCACATGGGGAAGACTTACGCTGCAAAAACCACGATTACGGGCAAGTAGAAACACCCCCACGCACATGGGGAAGACCCTCCGCTCTCGGCGTGCTCAAGCGTGACGTCAGAAACACCCCCACGCACATGGGGAAGACATTCGGCCTGCAAAGTGACGTGCGCTCCTTCAAGAAACACCCCCACGCACATGGGGAAGACTGTCAATCCAATCACCACTCATCGTTCAACGTAGAAACACCCCCACGCACATGGGGAAGACTGCTAGGAACTCTCGAAAATGAGTGATTAGTAGGAAACACCCCCACGCACATGGGGAAGACACCCCCATTACCCTGGACAAGCTGAGTGACGTAGAAACACCCCCACGCACATGGGGAAGACGCTGCATCAAGTACTCATAATCCCACTCTTTGAGAAACACCCCCACGCACATGGGGAAGACTCTTCCTTGGCATTGCAAGCCAGTTTATCAACGGAAACACCCCCACGCACATGGGGAAGACGGTGGGCTCATAAAGACAGAGGTTTCAGTGCCAGAAACACCCCCACGCACATGGGGAAGACTCTCAATACTGAATCTGGCCCAAACTACTATCTGGAAACACCCCCACGCACATGGGGAAGACTTCCTCCGGTGGATCGGAAGATGGATCGACAAGGAAACACCCCCACGCACATGGGGAAGACCGGCAAAAAACCGGCAAATTTCTCACCACACAAGAAACACCCCCACGCACATGGGGAAGACAGATTATATCACGACGGACGGCGGTCTGCTTTAGAAACACCCCCACGCACATGGGGAAGACAGCCGGATGGAGAGGAGGCTCAGGATAGTAATGGAAACACCCCCACGCACATGGGGAAGACAATGTATCAATCAATCATAACGGAAAGGACTCAGAAACACCCCCACGCACATGGGGAAGACGCCTGTGCCATAAGCCCCTTCAGGGCCGACAAGGAAACACCCCCACGCACATGGGGAAGACCTTTCCTTTTAAAAAGTCTCATCCACGCTCCTGGAAACACCCCCACGCACATGGGGAAGACGGTTTGTTCCGAGTATCGCATTGAGCCAAGTGGGAAACACCCCCACGCACATGGGGAAGACGAAAGCTTTGCGCTCAGCACCTTACCGGCGGCGGAAACACCCCCACGCACATGGGGAAGACCTCCTCTCTGTCCGTATCACTCATAGTCTCAAAGAAACACCCCCACGCACATGGGGAAGACACCGGCTTTCTTATTCTCTTTGTCCTTGATTTAGAAACACCCCCACGCACATGGGGAAGACCAACACCAGATTTTGGCGTAGAACCAACTCCAAGAAACACCCCCACGCACATGGGGAAGACAGAGTGACTACAAAAAGCATCAATCAAAAATAAGAAACACCCCCACGCACATGGGGAAGACCTGAGACAAGAAAGCTGTGCAAATTTGCTGACGGAAACACCCCCACGCACATGGGGAAGACACACGGAAAGTCAGTGTGCGAAGCGATCCGCAAGAAACACCCCCACGCACATGGGGAAGACGGTCTCTGTAAATCGCTTTGACATCTCACCCTGGAAACACCCCCACGCACATGGGGAAGACCGGTCAGGCCGTTCAGCACTGCGACCTGAATCAGAAACACCCCCACGCACATGGGGAAGACTCCATGCAAGAACTGCCCCGGCAACGCTGTCTAGAAACACCCCCACGCACATGGGGAAGACTCCAGCGGACTGCAGATATGCTGCACGAAAGTAGAAACACCCCCACGCACATGGGGAAGACACTGGATTTCACTGGACCTTCAGGTTTCTCCGGGAGTTTTTTTAGGCTGAATAACAGGCACAAAACTCTTTTCAATCACCAACGGCATCCCGGATAACTCAATCACATCTCTGCGAGTGTCACCAAGTCCATAAATTTCATATCCGGGCGGAGTGTTGCTGCTATTGAAAATCATCAATCCGGATTCAGGTGGGCAGTATTTGTGCAAATAATCTATAACTTTTTTTGCCACAGAGTCTTTGATACCTGAAACAAACATGTTAGCACGTGGTTCTACAAACCAAAGTTTCATTCGTCCGCGCACTGCGGGCGGCAGATCATTGGCAATTACAACCAGCATTATTGCTTCCCGAGCATTTCTTCAATATCCGGCCCGATACAAGCAAGCAGGTCCATATCAATCACTCTTCGACGGAACTCTGTAGCGGTCTTATGGCGGTCATAGGAACCGGCCATGTTAACTGTCAATGAAAAAGCAAGATCAATTGAAAGTTCCTCTTTGTATAAATCGGCCATATCATAGACAAATGGCAATGGGCTGCCTGAGTGTATGAAACCAATATGTGGAGAGTAACCCATACTGTGGACAGCAGAACAAATAATACCATAGAGGGCAGCATTTGCTGAGGTCAGGATTCTATTGGTTACATCACCCATCTCAAACTTGCCGGGAGTGAATTGCCGACCCTTCCACCCAACCTTGTACTTTATAGCTTTTTTCTCATAGAGTTGACGAACACGCAAACCCTCCATTCCCATCAGTTGATGAAGGGTTTTGTTTTCCAGTTTCTCTCCGGGAAACCTTCGTTTAAACATACGGGCAGCAACTTTCAGTGATTTATCGGGGTCAGCCGAGAGTAACATCTGCCGCCGAAAATTCCGGGTGTCGCTTGTTGGCGTCTGCCCGGCGGCAAAAAAAATAAGACTGTCTTCGCCAACCCAGCATAATCCACAATTTGAAGCAGACATTACTTTGACGGCTTCATGGGTAACGGTTGTGCCCGGCCCAAGTAACAAACAATTGAGCATCGCAACCGGCAACCGGACGACGTTCCCATCACAGTCTATCCACTTGATACTGCTATCATCAATTTCCAGTCTGCCTCGTTCAAGATAGACAAAAGGGTATTTATCTTTGACCTGCGGCAACGTGTCGCGCGTAATCTTAATCAACAGCCGTTGTGCAGCACCATCTTTTACAGGAAGTTCAGACATGGTCGTCAACTGTAATTATTGTTACCCTGCGTTCTCTGTACAACTTGTTTTCACCAAACTGGATTGGCACATCATTCAGAACAATGGATTCTCCATCGTGCTCTCCATCCAAAACCCTGAAATCCTCCACCAGCTTTTTTTCTTGCGCTACCTCGATAGCGCGAACTATAGCTGCGGATTCTGAAGCAAAAGATCCTTGATAGATGAAATCCGTAGGCACACAGCACTTTCGGCCCAAATAGATATCCCAGCAAGGATTCGCCAGAGCATCGGCAATAATGGCTGTTTTAGCGACTGGAATTTGCAGAATGGCAGCAAAGGCAGCATCCTGCAGGTAGTAGCGATAGGTTATTTTTGAGCCGCCCCCAACAGCCGCCTTACCATCACTTTTTTTGGGGATCAGGAGCGTTTCCCAAGGGTTCTGGTCATCATAGCCACTCCCAACCATATGGAAATCTCTCAACAAGGCTTCTCTTTCTTTTGATCTTCGAAAGGAGAGTACTGTCTGGCTAAGTGAACCCATCTCCTGCAGCAGTTCTTTCTGCTCACCACCAGCACCAAGGGCACAGCATAGCAGACCGAGTACACCCGATTTTGTTGGGAAATCAAGGGTACCCCTTCGACCGAATCTTGAGTCGGAACCCCATGACTGCAATGGCGCTTCAAGCCAGAGCAAGAGATAGGTGCTACTCATTGAACCTCCGCTACAGATTTTTTCAATTCCTCGATGAGATGGTCAATGCTGAAACCTGCGTCTTCACCAAAAGTAAACTCTTTTTGTTTACCGAATAATGACCCTGCCAAGACCTCTTTTTTAGCCAGATAATCGGTGAGTGCCGTTATGCTTGGTTGAAGATAGCCTCCATCTTTTGCTTTAACGGCTGTTTCAAAAGGCATCTGCAAGCGCTGCCCATTACGGACAAAGATTTTTGCAAATTCCCATGGAGAGGCCCCGGACTGGGTGGTTTGCCTCGCACTTGGAACAGCTACAAAAAGGGCTTTGGTAAACGCTTCAATTGCTTTTTCGAGTCCATCACCAGAAAGAGAAGCCCAAAGCTGGCCAAGATCCAGACTGACATACCGGTAATAAGTCGCTGAATTGAACTCCAGGCTCCCCATGTGAGCGGAACCCTGCTCTTCACTCAGGTCATCAAGAGCGGTAAAAAACTCCACCTCGTTGCTGACTTTATGCGTTGAGATCGCATGAGAGAATGATGCCGCAGCCTCAATGTCGAGTTCACTCGCTTGAGCAACCATACGACCAAACAAGGCAATGTCAAGTCCGTCAAGAGCAGGGTTCAGGGTTTTCTTGGCTACTTTTTGAAGCTCTTTGTCGCTCAGTTTTACTCCGTCAAAACTTTTTTCATTGGCGTAGTCCGCAAAAGCTCGCGCTTCAGATTCACTGAAAAAGAAAAGGGTATCCTTGCTGAATGCTTCGGAAATAATTTTTCCGCATGCGGCACCCTGCTCTTCAGAGGCACCTCTTTCGACGCAAGCTTTAGCAACGAATTCTCCTATTTTTTTCGTGCGGATGCCGAGTTTGATATCAAATTCTTGCATGGCAACCCGTACTTGGCGTTTCCAGCATTGAGAGCTGACACGGGCACGAGTGTTTCCCCCAACTATTGCGGTTTTTGGGGCTCCCACGTCATCACGATTCAGGCAGGTGACAGGAAATGACTGAAGAATGTGGTATTCAATGCGGGTGTTTCTGAAGGGATTCGTGGTGCTCATAATGATTGTGTGGTTAGTTTGTGATTGAAGCTTTTAAAGGGGCTATCTGGAGCAAGCCAAAACCGAATGCCCGGCCTCGCCCGATGCCCTGCTGAAAACTTTTAATGAACAATGAGCGGTCAACTACTTCAAGTTCGCCGATCAACTCAGCCCCGCCATGGGTAACGCTGTGAGTTTGTTTGACAAATTGCTTGACATGAAGAGTTTGCACCTGGAGCGAAGCAGAATGGACTGTGAACCCCCATGAAGCAGGCGCTTTTTCGATGAACCACTGTGCAATCTCATCACGATCTCGAAGAGCTATAAGTTTGCGACTTTTACTATCACGTTTGGTGGGATTGATGACAACCTCAAAACGATAACGATCAAAGGCCATAAACTTATCATCAATCACTTTTGATTCCAGAACTCCGTGCTCAGGTTGGCGAGGCTCTCTGTCCGAAAGCAGAAGTATCAACCGACCGTTGCTGTCACCTCCCTTGTCAGCATAGAGAAACCCGCTCGGAACGCTTGCATTTTTCTCTACCTCGCTTCTCCGGTCTTCAAAGAGGCTATAGACAACCCTGTGCATCGAATAATCATCAGTGACACGCAGCGCTTTAAGATCTTTTGGGCCAAGTCTGAGTATGCTTGCTATCATGCCGCCTCCGTTTTTGCCGCCGAATGGCCATATGTATAAAACTCTTGTGCCCACTGGCTTTTTATTCTTTCGCTCTCCCAATGGAATTTCAGCAGTTGTTCAAGCAGACAGGCATAATTGATAGACGAGTTCCCTCTTGAGGCAATCAAACTGAAGAGCGGGCGGAGAATTCTGCACGCCTCTTCGACTGAGTCACAGGCAAGCAGACGACGCAGTTTTGCTTTTGCCTGGTCGCTCTGATTACCATCGTCATAACACTTCGCAATGGCCCTGCCGATTCCCTCATTGCCATTATGAGCACTCTTTTCCTTGGCAATTGCAGCAGCAACTGTTGCAAAAGGCAGTCGTTCCCATGGCTTTTCCAGATCAATGTTGAAGGCGGCCAAATACTCCCAGCTCTGGTATTCAGTTGCAGGGTTGTCGGCCCGCTTGAGAGCCGCAGCAACGCCCTTGTTCTTTGCGATCCGGTCTATTATGTACGCTACAAATGCCTTCGACCTGCTGGTTTTTGTTCCAGGTTCATTCTTCATGGCTTTATATTTTCCGGGTTGAGGTAATTGATAAGATTTGGCCGGTTTTTTGCCCACGCATCAATCTGCCGTGCGCTCTCTTTGGGGCAAAAAGTGTCGTAAGCTTTTATTGCTGACTGTGCGAATATTTTCCTTACTCTTACGGTGTCATGAGGAGGAGCACAGGCATCAACCAGATTCTGAAAACGACGCTCGCAGAGTTCCCAGAACAAAGTCGAAGCTTGACCTGCCAGGCTGGCATCAGTCATATTCTGTGCCTTAAAAAAGCCATTTGTTGCCGACCATACCGTCTTGGACAATTTGTCGAGTGCATCCATCTCTACCTGCAGTTGATGGTACCATGGTTCCCCGAGAATAGCGCAATCAAGAAAAATAAGTGATTCAACAAAATCATCATCCTGCTTGACCGATTGATCGCCTGCGTTTGTGCTTACCTTGAGACCTCCTGACCAAATACCAATCTGCTCGTACCTGCTGCGGAAGCGAACCAGACCGTACCGGATAAACTGGCAATCATAACTCTGACCACTGCCAGCACTCATAAATGCGAGCAACGAAACAAGCTCTCGCCATGGGCGCTTGTTTGGATCAATCCACTTGATTTTTGGAGTTGCGCCTCCTGCATCTACAGCCATGCTTGGCTCCCGCCAGCCCTCTTTGTGGCTTGGGTACTGCAAACCCTCTACGTAATAGATCCCATCCCCTTCAAGCAAAACAAAACGAGATATTGAAACAAGAGTCGCCATATAGGAAAGTTTCAGGTTCTGCGCTATCGAACAATTCTCTCCTTTCGGCATCACTTCCCATGGTGCACTTCCCAATCCTGTAGTCCAGTATGCGTTCTCCTTTATCCGTTCGTGTGAGAGAAGATTCAGTAGAAGGGTGTCGATGAGGGTTTCACCAACAAGAATAGAATGGAGATAACCAATATAATTCCCAATACTTGGAGCTGCTTTTGCCGACCCTGTTTTACCAACATATCCATCAGTTAAGATATCAAGGTTTTTTTCGGTACGCTTTCCACCCAGAGCAAAGTTCATGAGCGAGACAACGAATAACGCCTTGTCAGCATCTGACAAGACCTTGGGCACCTGATACTGGGTGAGGATAGTATTATTCTCAGCAGGAAGATCGGGATAGAATCCCATCCCTAATGATTTTGGTTTTGCACTCGCTTCGGCATTCCGCTCCCCAGCCTTGTTGGTGGCAGTATGAAGATCATTCCGTTTCCGTCGCTCAACGAGGCCGCTTATGGCTGGCATTTGCAAAAAGGGTTTTTCTCCGTAAAGCCAGAATCTGTCATACCACTTTTCAAGGTACTCCAAGCACTTTTGGGCAAGATCAAAAGTCTCGATGGTTTCCAGAACCTCATCGTCTTCAGGTGTCAATGCGGCTTGAGCAATAGCGAGTAAAAGCTTGGTCATGGCCATTTTCTGCAAGGGATTGCCGCCGAGTCCACGATTGCTGGCGTCACTGAATATCTGGCGCAGGCTCAATCGGCCCTTGTCGATAACAGGTATCCATGGCTCGTCAATCAGATTAAATCGATTTTCAAGGGTCATATCAATGGTGTTGCCTGGTTTATTTTTTTTTAGAACAATAACCGAGTCTAGGACTGTAGCTGAGTCTATACGACGTTGATGCATCTTGACCATTCAGGGATTTCAATTCACCATCCTGGCCGACAATTGCTACACGAAGCAGACTCTCGTCATACGAGCTATCACCGAGATAGAAATAACCTTTAAGCCACTCGAGGCTCTTCATAGGCGATGCTTCCGGGGCAAGGTAGTCGGCAACATGCAGTGTTTGTTGTGCAAGTGCTGCTGCCAGCAAACGCTGAGCCATTCTGCCTTTTGGTCGCGATTGTAATGGCAGAAAAATGTCGCTTCCATCCAATAGCCTCACTGTTGTCCCTCCCCGTTCTCGGTCAATGCGCACAGATTGCAAAAGCAGAACTTCCACACTCTCCTGTTCACTGTATCGGGTGCTTGCCTTGCTTTCAGGTAACGTTCTGGAACCTGCTGATATGCCGCCCAAAGCTAATCGTTCAAGCACCTCACGCTTTCTACGGAGTATTTCTTTTTGTTTGAGTAGCAGCGGGTTTTCATCATCTTTTTCCTGATAAGTAGCCTCAATCAGATCGCGTATCTGGTCAGGAATTACCAGCTCAGTGATGCCACTCCAGACCTCCAAGGTGCGCAGAAGAACATAGGGGCTGTATACTTTGGCAGTAAGGCCAAATTCTTTTTCGGGGTGCTCCAGAGCATTGACGTATTCCGGTTTTAGTATCCATACTTCACAAAGAGAGCCGCTTGGGCGAACGGTTTCGCTGTTCCGCCATAGCCTCCCGATTCTCTGGAGGAGCATATCTGTCGGACAAATTTTTGTCACCAAAAAGTCTGCATCAATATCAAGAGATTGCTCCAACACTTGAGTCCCAACCAGTATCCGTCCATTTTGACGTCGAAGTTCACTGTTACCCTTGCCGTACCGGGTAACCCAATACTCCTCATGGCCTTCTCGATCCGTTTTCAAAAAACGGGAATGCAAAAGACCGCACTCAATCCCCAGCCCATCAGCTCGGGCCGCCAAAATACTGAATGTACGTTGAGCCTCAGCAACCGTATTTTCTATCCAGAGTACCTGTTGGCCTCCTTCAGCCCTTGTCAGCGCCTCTTCCAGAGCTGTATCGGGAGTTGAAAACGATTGAATGCTGACGACAATTTTACCCGGAACAGTTGTGGTTGTTTCTATTGGAGAATCATCATCACTTCTCTTGACGGTTAGCAATGGATATGAATCATTGGAAACCGCTTGCGTTAAAAGCTTTTCACGCCTCTCTTTGGTCAATGTTGCGCTAAGAATGATAACGGTACACTGTAGTGCGCGAAGGGTTTCAACAAGTTGATCAAGGATGGTGCCGGTATAGGCATCATAAGAATGTACCTCGTCGAGAATGACTACCTTTCCGGCAAGACCGAATGCCCTGACAAAGCCATGCTTCACATTCATCACGGCCATCAGCGCCTGATCGATAGTGCCTACGGCAAAAGGGGCAAGAATACCCCGTTTACCTACACTGAACCAACTACCTCCAGCGCCACCATCTTCGCCCATCTCGATCTCTTTCAGCCATGCATTGCCGTGCAGCAAAAGAGCCCGGCGATGGGGGCATTCAGATGTCAATATTTTCTTCAAAAAGTCATTAACCCTGTCATGAATCTTGTTGGAGGTTAACTGTGTTGGCAGAGCAAAGTAGAATCCTGTTGCTTGTCCGGCAGCTATAATGGAATAGGCAGCATAAAGTGCCGCTTCAGTTTTACCTATACCCATTGGAGCTTCAAGAATATAGGTGCCGGGCATCTTTGCATTCTCGATAAGCAACTCCTGAATTCCTCGTGGTTTAAAACCGAATATATTATTGAATCCAAGCCCTTTGACAATTGTCGGTGTCACAAACCCTGCGGCATCAACGGCACCCTTGATCAGCGGTTGCCAAGCTACGTCAGGGTTATCAAAATCAGGTCCTGATCCGATCCAGTCTGCTACCGTTGTAAGGCCGGCAACAGCTTTTGCTTGCAGTGGATTTTTTATTACAGGAAACTCCAATCCTGTTGCCATCTTGATATTTTGAACAAGTTCAACTCTTCTCTCTTGCCAAAGCGTACCTCCAAAAACCTTGTCTTCAGCTACAAGCCCATTTAACTCCGGAGAGTATCCATGATGTTGACCTATGATTTGAGGAATTTGCCACCCGATTTTCAATGCGTGTGCGGTAGCCATGCTGACCCCGGCGTGATAGCCCCAGTTTTTCTCAAGTGCAGGGTTGATGTGGGAGAGGCTTGCCAGAGAATTGGGAACATAGTCGTCTGTTCCACGGTATATTTTTTCCTGGAATGTGGGGCTGACCTTCCCTATATCATGAATTGCAGCGACAAGTTCCGAGCCTTCAGGGAAAAGAGCTGACCGTAAAAAAGATGGTGTTCGCAAAAGGAGTTCCCTCGCAACCTCGCCGACAATTGAGCAATGATCTAAGACATCTCGCCCACCCTCACATTTCTCATTCTCTGACACACGGGTTTTCGCAAGGCACTCCTTAAGCGGCATAGCCTCAGTCAGCTCAGATGAGATATGATCGTTTGACTTCGACTTAGGAGTGCGCATAGGTTCAGATTATTATGGGGAACCACAGACATCAAACAATCAACACAAAGGAAAAGCCCTAAAAATCACCCAATCTCCATTACCGAATTCATCGGCAAATCGGGCAGCTTTTTCGGCAACATGCATAAGATGGGCTTGCAGGTCATGTGCCTCCCATGAACCATCAGGATTTTCCCGAAGATGGGCAACTGATTTATTGTGCATGTGAAGGCATAAGAATGATTGTGGTGGTGAGTCAATGATGCCAGTTTGAACCGCTGAACAGGATCAATTCATGCAAAAGGGATATAAAAACGCATAATCGTAATTCAGGCAACTGACACTTCTTATTTACAAAATATTCACATCAAGCACAAGAAACAGCTTGCGTTACAGGTTTCTGAAGGAAAAGAATAATGCTGGCTGAAGAGATTTTGAATGCAGGATTGAAAAGAAAAGAAAGATGGGGGTGGCGACTTTTTTTCTGCCAATATGCTGTCCCTCCGGGACTCCAGGAAAGCCCCCTCGGGGCGGAATATTGGTAGTACACGATCCACCCAAGCTCAGAGTTTTGTCATCTCGAACCCCAGGTGAGAGATCTCTCCTTGCAGTCGAGATGACCAGAAAAATGGGTATCAATAGGTCATAACCATCCCGCCTATCGACAACCCCGCACCGGTACCGACCAGCAAAAATTTGTCACCCCGTTTAAGTGAGCCATCCCGGACAGCCTGGTAGAGTGTGGCCGGAATGGACGCAGCTACACAGTTGCCGAGCCACTCAAGCGTATGCATGATCTTCTCTTCCGGCCAGCCGAAGCGGCGGAGCATGTGGAGGCCGACTTTGCTTGCCTGATGAGGCACAACAAGATCAATATCGAGCAGGCTTTTCGAAAGTCCCGGAGAGAGCTCTTCGAGAAAGGCTTCATCAACACGGCGTACCATGCGGAGCACGGCGGAGCCGTCCATATGAAAGAGATCGTTATCGGGGTTATGACCCGGTTTTGATGGATGAAGTGCCGAACCGCCTCCCATAATGGTGGTCAGGTAGGCTCCATCGCCCCAGGTTCTGAAATGGGCATGGTGAATTACCGATTGATCACCTTCACCGGATAGGGTGACAACAACCGCCGCAGCGGCATCTCCGACAAGGGTGGCCGACTCGGGCTCCCTGATGTTGATACCGCAGGAGGAGATATCGGAACTGGCAATCAGGATATTGGTATAGCGCCCGGCAGCAAGATAGTTTGCCGCCACATCCATTGCCGCAAGAAAGCTCAGGCAGGTATTGTGCACCGTCATGGAAGGTATTCCGGAACTTCCCAGACCGAGCTGACGCTGGAGCAGCGCGCCCATGTCGGGAATAGCCTGTTCAGCCGTACCTGAGGCGTTGATGATAAGATCGAGTCGATCAGGATCAAGCTGCGCCTCCTCAAGTGCTTCACGCGCTGCCTCCGCAGCCATAAAAGAGGATGTCTCCATACTGACCCACCGTCGCTCGCATACTCCGTTACGTCGCTCTACCCAGCCGGCAGGAAGCCCGCAAATTGCTTCCAGTTCGGAGCTCCGGACAATACGCTGAGGGAGATAACGGCCAACGCCGATGATTCTGAGCGGGAGGTTTACTTCCATCTTGCTTCACCCTTCCCTTTTGCGCATGAGTTCAACAAGCTCCGTTGTTCTGGAAGCCTGTTTTTCAACCGCTGCAATCAGATGCTCCATGTCGCTTCGCCTCTCCCGCTCCGTTACCGTATCGAAGAGTATCGGCTTCTGGAACCCTTCGGAAAGTCTGAAAATCCGGAAGCAGCTTCTGATCAGCTGAAAATAGAGAAGCGGCAGCAGCAGCTCTGCAAGGAAAAAAGGCAACTCCTGATAGTAGAGGATAAAACCCTCCCAGTCACCGATGAACAGGGCGCTCCAGCGAACAAAAAAGTAGAGATAGAGTACCGGATGAAAGCAGAGGAAAAGACGCATGATACGCGACTGCCGCTCAAGCGGAGGATCGTGCTCGTATTTTGAGAGCAGCCAGGGAAAATGGCCAACGGTCATAGCGGCGCTCCGGTCATTAAGATAACGCGCCCCCTGAAGGGCCGAATCAATAAAGATCGCAACAAGACTCAGCAGCCCGGAAGAGAGAACCGTGGCAAGAAAGGCATAGGTCAGAGCATCAAACTTGAAGGAGCCCGAAAGATAGGGAAGGGTGATTGATGTCGGTTTGATGACAATAAAGAGCAGCGCAATACCGGCAAGTACCAGTGAAAAGGTATGCAGCTTGCGGGCATGCTTGAGGCTCTCGATAACCGCTTCGACATTGGAACCCTGCATCGAATTTCCCGGAGGATCAATGCGCATGAGAGCTGCCGAATCGGTTTCGGGCGAATAAAAACCGTTGACGCCGATACTGCACCCCTTAAGCGCAGTGTAACGGGTGGCGGTATCAATGGTACTTTTACTGAGATTGGATCGAGAGAGATTCGCTCCGCTCAGGTCCGCACCCCTTAAGTCAGCTCCACTGAGATCAGCACCGGTTAGGTCAGCGTTCGTGAGCAGAGCATGCTGAAGCTTCGTGCAGCTCAGGTTAACCTCTCCGAGAGTTCTGCCCTGAAGAGCTGCGCCTTCAAGGTCCGGTGTAACTTCAGGATTTTCCTGTCGCCACCCGTTCCAGACATCTACGCCCTTTTCAAGAATAACCAGATGTTCCGGTTTTATCATAACCACTTCTATTATTTCATGTTACCATTATCTGTTATCTCCCCGTCCGGCGTTTTACCAACATAGAGAAGAATCGCCCTGAAGAGTGACGCACTGTGAACAGCCTGCTCAAGAGCTTCCGATCTGGTCATATCCCTGTTTTCAATACGCATCCGGTTGCCAAGCTTGCGGGAAATTTCTGCAACACGGGCGATCTCGATGGCAAGGTCAGCTTCACCTGCAAGAGTTATATTGTAGATACTCCGCCTGATGAGACCGATACATTTCAGAGCCTCACCTTCGATAATGCCGTCGTTTTTCGAATGCCGTTCCCTGTTGAAAGCATCATAAGCACTATTATGCAGTGGCATGGAGAGGTCAGCAATGTAGTGGGCAGCAAATACAAGTGGATAGTCTGCATATTTCCCTGTAGCCTTGAGTGCACGATAATCACGAACCGAGCCGATGATCGCTCCATAAAGATGGCCCTCCTGGTCATCTGGATCATTGAAGCGCTGAAGCTGATCCATCGCCATTATCTCATTAACCGGTACCGCCCCGTTGTTATTGAAATAGTGGTTTTTCTCCTCAATCTTTCTGAATGCCTCCCTCGACTTCACTACATCCGGAGCTGCTGCGCTGTACCAGCGATCAAATCCCGATGCACGGGCAATTGCCAGATGGGTTTTGTCATGCCATCCGTATACCGGCAGCGTGGTTAAAAAGAAAAGAAGGGCGGTTAAAACCGGCACAACACGTTGCATGATGTTATGGTGCATACCGGCCTCACTCTCTTGTTGAGGGGTGCCTGCAAAGGTGGCTCCCGTCAGTTGATGGATACACAACAAGGTACGCACATTCGTCTCAATGCAAAAACCATTCGACCCTCAAAAAGCGGGCTCAGGAAAGCCGAAAGCCATCAAGCCGACATGTCGAGCATGCGTCGGATAGGCTTCAGGGCAGCACGCTGAAGCCCTTCGGGCACGGTAATTTCAGGTGACCGGTTCAGCATGCAGTGATAGAGCTTCTGAAGGGTATTCTGCTTCATCTGTGTACAGAGGCTGTGGGGATTATTGCTATCCTTGGGGGCCGGAATAAAAACTTTCCCCGGAGAACGCTCATGCATCTCATAGAGAATTCCCGGTTCGGTCGCAACAATAAAGCTTTGAGCTGAACTTGACTCCGTATACTGCAGAAGAGCCTGTGTGGAACCGATAAAGGAGGCATGGCTCAGCACCTCTTCGCGGCATTCGGGATGGGCAATCAACTCCGCATCCGGATGCTCCCGGCATGCCTGGAGAATATAGGGCTCGGTAAAGGCATCGTGCACATAACAGCAACCCTGCCAGAGAAACATCTCCCTGTGGAGTTTGCGTGCCAGATAGCCTCCGAGATTTTTGTCAGGTGCAAAAATGATCGACTGCTCTTCGGGAATCTGACGAATAATCTGCTCGGCATTGGAAGAGGTACAGGTAATATCCGACAGCGCCTTGATTTCGGCGGTCGAATTGATATAGGTGATAACCAGGGCCTCCGGGTGCGACTCCTTGAACTTCCTGAACTCAACGGGCGGGCAACTGTCTGCCAGAGGGCACCCTGCATGGGAGTCAGGCATCAGAACCAGTTTTCCGGGATTAAGCAGCTTGGCTGTTTCCGCCATAAAATAGACCCCGGCAAAAACAATCACATCCGCACTGTTTTTTTCAGCCGCCCGGGCCAGAGCGAGGCTGTCGCCAACAATATCTGCGACCTGCTGCACCTCGGGAACCGTATAGTAGTGTGCAAGAATCAGGGCATTCATCTCTTTTTTCAGCACACTGATCCGCTGAAAAAGCTCTTCATGCAAAAGGGTGCCGTCAACGGCTCCGGCGGAAACAAAATCTCTGGTCATAATATGATATACAATCGGTTGCGAGCCTCGAGGTACGGTATTGAGGAAGCAGAAAAAAACTGATGGGTAAAATTATTACATGTTGCAGAAATCCGGCACTGCATCAGGAAATTTCCGGATCATTTGAGATAGTAGTCAAGATCGTCATCTTCCCTGATCAGAAGCAGAATGGCCGAATTGGGTACGATAATGTATCGTTCCTCTTCATACTCAATCTCATAGGAGCTGTTCTGGATAAAAATAGCCAGATCACCGACTTTTGCCTGAAGCGGAATATACTGCGCCGCCGTTACCCTCTCTTTCCATGGTTCGTCAGACTCCGGAGGGGGACCTATCGGATAGCCCGGCCCTGTTTTTATAACATAGCCGCTCTGGATTTTCTCTTTTTCCTGGACTCCGGGAGGAAGATAGATACCTGACTTGGTTCTGTCATCAAGAGATTTTGGTTTGATTAATACTCTATCGCCGACAACAACAAATTTATCTGTTATATTCACATTTTGAGTCATATGTTTCTCTTGACCTGTTTACCGCAGCTCTATGCGGTGGATGAGGAAAATGTAATAAAAAATAAGTGTCAGGCAAATCCTGAGCCTTTGGTTCCATAGTTTGATAAAGAGGCATTAAAAAAACCGGATGCAAAGCTGCCGGAATCC
Source organism: Candidatus Chlorobium masyuteum (assembly GCF_011601315.1). Lineage (NCBI taxonomy): Bacteria > Pseudomonadati > Chlorobiota > Chlorobiia > Chlorobiales > Chlorobiaceae > Chlorobium > Candidatus Chlorobium masyuteum. The sequence goes on from NZ_JAAORA010000004.1 coordinate 167,835, forward strand.
CGATTAAAAGGTCAAATCGGACCACCTGAAGAAAACCGTAACCGTATCCATGAGGCCAGGTGCTGCCAAACCTCTGCGCTCATAATCTCAACACAGCAGCTCTCCATATATATAACCGGAAACTCGAACGTGCGGAAGTTTTTCAATGTATTTAGCCGGCACAATACCTGGCTGCTCTTTGCAGTCTATTGTGCTATCTCGATTTTTTTCATAAAGCTCCAGAATGATGATACTATTACCAGAGTACGGACCGGGGGCATTGAGTTCAGCGCTTTCATAACCGACAAACTTTTAAGCTATAGCTACCTGCTGAACCTGAAGCAGGAAAATGACCGGTTGATGCAGGTAAACACCGATCTTCTTGCAAGAGTGATCAACCTTGATGCGGCAGTAACGGATGAGAGAAACAGCCGGAAAATTACGGCAGACAGCACGCTCGATGCGTCCAGCTTCATCATGGCACGGGTTGTAAGCCGAAGGTTCAGCGATCGGGAGAACATGCTCCTGATTGATGCCGGATGGAAAAAAGGGATCAGAAAGGATATGACGGTTCTGACTCCCCAGGGACTTGTTGGAAGAGTAACAACCGTCTCGGAGAATTATGCAAAGGTTATGCCAGTTATCCACACGGATTTCAAGGTCTGTGTTGTTTCCGATAAAAGCAGCAGCAGCGGCGTACTCTCCTGGAGTGGCGGCCGGGAGTTCATCGCCCAGATGGAGCATGTCCCGATCAGCAGCAGCCTCAAGGTAAATGAGGAGATTGTCACCTCTGACTTCAGTACTTTTTCGGCCAGAGGAATTCCAGTCGGACGGGTAGTGCGTATCACTCCCGATAAACTCTTCTACACCGTAGATGTCCGGCTTGCCGTTGATTTTTCATCCCTGAGTCAGGTTCTTGTTGCTCCGCTTAAAATCGAGCCGGAAAAAACCATCATGACCAGCGACAATACAACAGAAGAGCCTCTCCCTTAATTTTCAAGACCTTGATTGTTGTGGCAACAAAAATCCCTTTCTATATCGTTGTACTCTGCATTGTTACACTGCTGCAGGTGTTCGGCCTCTCCCATCTTACTGTTTTTGACGTATCGCCCGATGCCATTTCGCTCTTTCTTGCATTTGTTTCTGTAACTGTCGGCCAGAGAGCGGGTACCAGTTTCGGGTTTGCTGCGGGAATTATAACCGGACTTTTGTCAGGAAACATGGGCCTCTCTATGCTTGCAAGAACGGTAGAGGGTTTTATTGCCGGATATTTCAATATTCCTGAAAACAGTCATGCTACATCAAAACAGAAAACCAAACGCTTGTATTGGGCTGTCATGACGGCAACATTCTTCGCCAATGCGATTTTTGCGGCCGGTTACAACCCTCTCGGTCTTTCGCCCCTTTACCGTATTCTGGTTCTCGGCTTGCTTGAATCACTCCTCACCCTCATTCTTGCCTTTGTGGCACACTGGCTGTTAATGAGAAAAACCTTTTCAGACTGATGGATAAAATTCAGCGAAGCACTACTCTCGTATCACTGTTTGTCGTAGCTGTATTCTCCGTTCTTTTCGCACGGCTTTTCTACCTCCAGGTACTTAACTATCAGCAGCTCGGCTCAATTTCGACAACAAACAGTATCCGAAGGGTCTGGGTTCAGCCGCCAAGAGGACGCATGATTGACAAAAAGGGGGTCGTCCTTGTCGATAATCAGCCGCTCTACACCGTCAAGGTCATTCCTTCTGAATTCAAAAAAGAGCGCACCGGCTACCTTGCATGGCTCTTGAAAATAGAGAAAGCCGAGCTGGCTGATAAAATCAGCAAGGGATATGAGTTCAACCGTTTTTCGGCTGTAACAGTCAGCCGTAACCTTGACGGTGTTGACGTAGCGCGACTGAGTGAAAACCTCTGGCAGCTGCCCGGAGTGCTGATTGAAACCGACAATAAAAGAAAGTACTCCGACTCTCTGAACGGTTCCCATCTTTTCGGCTATCTGCGTGCCATCTCCAAAGCAAAACTTGAGGAGTTCGCTGAGCAGGGATACACCCCGGATGACAAAATCGGATTCAGCGGACTGGAAAAATATTATGAAGAACGTCTGAGGGGTCAGAAGGGTGCCCGGTTTGAAATGATCACTCCACTCGGGAAATTTGCCGGTAAATACAACTACGGCAACAGCGACATAGCCGCTGTCAGGGGTGATGACCTCTATCTCTCAATCGATGGCGGCCTTCAACAGCTTGCCGAACAACTGCTGAGAAAAACCGGAAGATCCGGTGCGGTTGTCGCCATAGACCCCTCTACAGGAGGAATTCTTGCTCTTGCCAGTGCTCCGGACTACAGCCTGAATATTTTCAATGGCTCGACCGACAGCAAGGGGTGGAGCGATATCTTAACCTCTCCCCAAAAACCGCTCTTTAACCGGACAGTTCAGGCCGTCTATCCTCCCGGCTCCATCTACAAGATGATTCTGGCCATGGCTGCGCTTGAAGAGAAGAGAATGGATCCGGCTACAAAAATACTCGACAGCGGTGTCTTCATCTATGGGGGGAGACGCTTTCTCAGCAATGAAGGGAAGGGGCACGGTGTGGTAGATATGCGGGAAGCCATAACCGTCTCCTCCAATGTCTATTTTTACAACCTGATTTTCAAGGTCGGGCTGGATAACTGGACAAAATATGGCAGTATGTTCGGTTTCGGCACGAAAACGGGCATTGACCTTCCGGGCGAACGGGCAGGACTTCTGCCGTCAATCGAATATTATAACAACCGCTACGGAAAAAATCGCTGGACAAAAGGGTATTTGGTCAGTCTTGCCATCGGCCAGGGTGAGCTCGGTACAACCCCGGTACAGCTTGCAGCCTATGCGGCAGCACTTGCCAACAACGGAACGCTCTTTCAGCCCCATATTGTAAACGGATACCGTGATACGGCAACCGGCAGGTATATCCCCTTCACCTTCGCTAAACAGCAGTTGCCGGTAACGGCTGAAACCTACGGCATTATCAGGGACGGCATGAAGGGGGTCGTGCTTCGCGGAACCGGAACGCTGGCGAAAGTCCCCGGCGTGGAGATTGCCGGAAAAACCGGTACCGCACAGAACCCCCACGGACAGGATCATGCATGGTTTATCGCCTATGCACCGGTCGATAATCCAAAAATCGCCATGGCGGTTCTGGTTGAAAATGCAGGTTTCGGCGGCACCATTTCCGCCCCGATTGCCCGTGAACTGATAAAATATTATATCAAGGGCGAAAAGCCTCCGGTGTCTGCACTCCCCGGATCGCCCAAAGCAGAGACGGACAGCACCAGCGAAACCCTGCCGGATGTTCCGTCCGACAATACGGTAACGAATGAAACCCCTCCGCCAGCAGCGGAGAGCAGTAAAAAAAACAGTGACGTTGTACCAGCAGAATGATCTACAAGCATGACCAGGCATCCATACAGGGCTTTCTTGAGGATACAAGCAACCTGAAAACCGGCCATACTCCGGGAGTTTTTTTCCCGGAAACAGTCGATGAACTTGCCGGCCTGCTGAAAAGGGATGGTGCAGAACCTCGCCGCTTTACCATTGCCGGAAACGGAACCGGAACAACCGGCGGCAGAATCCCGATGGGAGATTACGTCATCTCCATGCAGAAACTCGACCGGATCGATGAGCCTGAAGTACTCTCCGAAAGGCATGCAATCATGACCGTGCAGGCAGGTGCGCTGCTTGAAAATATCCAGATAAAAGCTGAACAGAGCGGATGGTTTTATCCGCCGGACCCTACCGAAAAACTCTGTTTTATCGGAAGCACCATAGCCAATAACTCTTCAGGAGCAAGAAGCTTCAAATACGGGCCGACCCGTGAGCATATTGCAAGGATTCTCATCATACTGCCAGGGGGTGACCGGCTCGATCTTTCCCGCGGCAGCTGCAAGGCGGACAAACAGGGCACCTTCCATTTCACTCTGCCGCACTCGGGATCAGTCACACTGCAAAGGCCGGACTACCGCATGCCGGCAACGTCAAAGCACAATGCAGGATACTTTTCAAAGGAGGGCATGGATCTCATCGATCTCTTCATCGGTTCGGAAGGAACTCTCGGAGTCATCGCTGAAGCCGATCTCATGCTCATTCCCCGACCGGCTTCCCTTATCTCATCACTGATCCATTTCGGCACAATTGACGATCTCTTCGGGTTCGTCAAACTCCTCAAAGAGCCGGAAAACGGTATTTCACCGAGAGCTATTGAATTTTTCGACAAAAACTCCCTTGGCTTGCTCGCCCAAAAATATCCCGATCTGCCCCAGGAGAGCGAAGGGGCAATTTTCATCGAACTGGAAACAACTCCGGAAAGCGATGAAGCGGCTCTTGACACCCTCTTTTGTCTCATGGAATCATGCAATGCCTTGACCGACAACTCATGGATAGCGCTTGACCGTGAAGAACAGTCCAGAGTGCGGGAGTTTCGCCACACCCTCCCGCTCCTTGTCAATGATTGGCTGAGCCGGCAGAAGGAGAGCAAAATCAGCACCGACATGGCCGTGCCCGGCGATCGGTTCCGTGAACTGTTTGATTTTTACCGGAACTCTTGCGAACAGGAGGGCTTTGTCTATATTCTTTTCGGCCACATAGGCAACGAACACCTGCACCTGAACATCCTGCCGAGAAACAGGGAGGAGTTTCTGCTGGCCAAGGCGCTCTACCGGAAACTTGTTGAAAAGGCACTTGCTCTTGGCGGAACACTCTCGGCCGAACACGGCATCGGCAAGCTCAAGGCAGAGTATCTTGTCGGGCTCTATCAGGAGAGGGGAATAAGGGAGATGGTGCGGATAAAAAAGAGCCTGGATCCCGACCTGATCCTCAACATCGGCAATATTATTCCGGCAGCCTGTTTGGAAACAGAAAACCATTGAACTCCCGCACACGGTGTCGAAAAAACAGACCACACAACACTACGTACAGGCCATTCAGAACAGAAAGGCCCGGTATGAATTTGAAATTCTTGATACCTTCGTCACCGGTATCCAGCTCTTCGGCAGCGAGGTCAAATCGGTGCGTCTCGGCAAGGCCAGCCTGAACGACAGCTTTGCCATCATCCTTCGCAATGAGGTGTGGCTTGAAAACATGCAGATCACCCCGTATGAGCACAACCATCTGGAGATGCTCGAACCGAAACGGAGCCGGAAACTGCTTCTGCACAAGGCTGAAATTCTTAAAATACAGGCGAAAATAACGGAAAAAGGGCTCACACTGGTGCCCTTAAAAGCGTTTTTCAGCTCAAAAGGGTTGTTAAAATTAGAGATTGCCATCGCCAAAGGGAAAAAGCTCTACGACAAACGCGAAACCATCAAGGCGCGGGAGAACCAGCGGCAGATGGAGCAGGTACGAAAACAATATTAAACACCAAAAACTCAATCCATGCGTTTTCCAACCGTAAAGGAACAGCTTGATATCATTACCGCCAATGTTGTGGAACTCATCAGCGTTGGAGAGCTTGAACAGAAGCTTCTGCACAGCCTGAAAACCGGCGTGCCGCTCAAAGTGAAGCTTGGTGCTGACCCGTCAAGACCGGATCTGCATCTCGGCCACTCGGTCGTACTGCGAAAACTCAGGGAGTTTCAGGATCTCGGCCATGAAGCAATCCTCATCATCGGCGACTTTACCGCCATGATCGGCGACCCGTCAGGGAAAAGCAAAACACGACCCCAGCTCTCTGCAAAAGAGGCAAGAGAGAACGGTGAGAGCTATTTCGAACAGGCATCAAAAATCCTCGACCCCGACAAAACAACCATCTGCTATAACTCCGACTGGCTCGGTGCAATGAAATTTGCCGACATCATCCGTCTTTCAAGCCACTACACCGTAGCCAGAATGCTTGAACGCGATGACTTTGAACGGCGCTACCGCTCAAATGAACCCATCTCGATTCATGAATTTCTCTACCCTCTGGCACAGGGGATGGACTCGGTACATCTGAAAAACGATATTGAGCTCGGCGGCACCGACCAGAAATTCAACCTGCTTGTCGGCAGGGATCTGCAGCGGGAGTACGGCATCCCGCCGCAGGTCTGCATTACCATGGAGCTGCTTGTGGGCAGTGACGGAAAGGAGAAGATGTCGAAATCACTCGGCAATGCCATCTGTTTCAATGACCCGCCATCGGAGATGTACGGCAAGGTACTCTCGATTCCCGACCCGCTGATCGAGACCTGGTGCCGGCTTCTGGTACCGCAAACTGAGCGTGCAGCCACATCATCTATTCTTGAACAGCGGGAAACGGACCCGAGAAGTGCCAAAAGGGCTCTTGCAAGAGCGATCGTAGCCTCCTACTACTCACGCTCAGCCGCTGCAGATGCCGAAACACACTTCGATCAGCTTTTTGTGCATAAAAAAGCACCTGATCACATTGAACTCTTTCTGTTTGAAGAACAATCACTGCCGCTGATCGACCTGCTGGTCACCCTTGGTGCCGCACCCTCAAAAAGCGAAGCCCGCAGGATGATACAGCAGAACTCCGTTCTGGTCGATGACCGGAAAATTTCGGAAATCCATGAGAAGATTGATCTCGACAGCGAACCGAAAATCATCAAGGCCGGAAAAAGAAGGTTTTTTAAAGTCGCCGCAAAAAAAACATTTTGAATGCCACTGCTTTTTCCTATAATTGCTCAATTTCGATAGTGTAGACTGTTTGTACAATAAATTTATCCGGAGGCACGGCATTGTCATTTGTCCCGACAAAAGTATTCTTCACCAAAGGTGTGGGTAGACACAAGGAGTATCTCTCATCTTTCGAGCTTGCTTTGAGAGAAGCCAAAATTGAGAAATGCAATCTGGTCACCGTATCAAGTATTTTTCCGCCGAAATGTGAGCGCATCAGCGTTGAAGAGGGTTTGAAGGAGCTCTCTCCAGGCCAGATCACCTTTGCCGTCATGGCTCGCAACTCAACCAATGAGTACAACCGCCTTATTGCCGCTTCGGTCGGTGTGGCTATTCCGGCAGACGATACCCAGTACGGCTACCTCTCTGAACACCATCCTTTCGGAGAATCTGCCGAACAGTCCGGAGAATATGCTGAAGATCTGGCAGCAACCATGCTGGCCACAACCCTCGGAATCGAGTTTGATCCGAACAAGGATTGGGATGAACGCGAGGGTATCTACAAGATGAGCGGCAAGATCATCAACTCCTACAATATCACGCAGTCGGCAGAGGGTGAAAACGGGATGTGGACAACAGTCATCTCCTGCGCCGTTCTCCTTCCGTAATCATCCGGAATACGGTCAGCACGAACTGAACCGTAGTCAGGGCACTCCATAAGGGTGCGCCCGGTATACAAAATTTACTGAACAGTGAAATGGGCCTGGCTATGCCCTTTTCACTGTTTTCAGTTCCAGGCATTCACTCCTCTAACCCATCATTCTCTCCCCGTTCATGGACTTCTTCACACCGTTCCAGAATATACATACACTTGAGGAGCTGATTATCTGGGGAGGATACCTGCTGCTCTTTACTATTATTTTTGCCGAAACCGGACTCTTTGCCGGCTTTTTTCTTCCCGGTGACTCCCTGCTCATAACCGCCGGCCTCATCGCCGCTACCGGAAGCCTCGACATCTATCGCACACTTGCGACCCTGGTATGCGGCGCAATTCTTGGCGATGCAACCGGCTATTTTATAGGACGACAACTCAGCAGAACAATTTTCAATAAAGAGGAGTCCCGCTTCTTTCATAGGGAACACCTTGAAAAAACCGAGCGCTTCTATAAAAAACACGGTGCAAAAACCATCTTTCTCGCCCGTTTTGTTCCGGTTATCCGCAGCTTTGCTGCATCCCTTGCAGGAGTGGCCGGCATGGCCTTCCCTGTTTTCCTTTTTTTCAGTGTTTCCGGTGCTGTTGCGTGGGTACTCTGCTTTACCCTGATCGGCTACTTTATTGCCAGCCTCTTTCCTGATATTGTCCAGTACCTGCATACCATCATTCTTGCAGGAATTATCCTGATTGCCGCCAGCGCGCTGAAAAGCCTGAAACCGAAAAAAAAGCAACGCTAACTCCTGCTTATCTCTTTTTAAAACAGAGCTGTTCACGGATATTAAGCGCAGGTGTGGTATTTTAGGCAGAACAACCTTTAACAATCCGGGTATCACGGTAATGACTGAATCGATAAAAACTGATGTTCTGGTTATCGGCAGCGGTATAGGCGGCCTCTACTTTGCCATTCACATGGCCGATCACGCCAGTGTGACGATCATTACTAAAAAAGAGAGTTTCACGTCAAATACCAACTGGGCGCAGGGAGGAATTGCCGCCACTATCGATACCAACGACAGCCCGGAACTGCATATTGCCGATACACTCGGTGCCGGAGCCGGACTTTGCAATCGCGAGATGGTCTCCCTCATGGTCAGGGAAGGGCCACGGCACATTCAGCGCCTGATAGAACTCGGTGTCAACTTTACAACATCAGACCATGAGCACCTCCACCTCGGCAAGGAGGGGGGGCATTCAAGAAGCCGGATCGTCCATGCGCAGGATCTTACCGGACGGGCAGTTGAAACCGCGCTCATTGACAGGGTCAACAACCATCCCAATATCACCCTGCTTGAACACCATTTTGCCATCGAACTGCTTACCGAGCATCATCTCGGCATCAAAACCAACGACATCTCCTGCTACGGGGCCTATGTGCTTGATACAAAACAGAGGAAGCCGAAAAAAATTCTTTCGAAAATCACCATGGTGGCGTCCGGAGGTCTCGGCCATGTCTATCCCTACACCACCAATCCCGATATTGCCACCGGAGATGGTGTGGCCATGGGGTACCGGGCCGGAGCGGAAGTTGCCAATATGGAGTTCATCCAGTTTCATCCAACCTCTCTCTACCATCCGAAGGCAAACTCATACCTGATTTCCGAAGCGGTCCGTGGATTCGGAGGGATCCTGAAACTGAAGAACGGCCAGGAGTTCATGCACAAGTATGACAAGCGACAGAACCTTGCACCCCGCGACATTGTGGCAAGAGCCATCGACTCGGAGATCAAAAAAAGCGGAGAGGAGTGCGTCTTTCTTGATGTGACGCATATCGATCCGGAAAAAACCAAAGAGCATTTCCCCAATATTTACGAAACCTGTCTCAGTTTCGGCATCGATATGACACGGGAGATGATCCCGGTCGTTCCTGCCGCACACTACTCATGCGGAGGGATCAGAACGGACAGCAAAGGCCGAACCACCCTCAACCGGCTCTATGCCTGCGGAGAGAGCAGCTGCACGGGGGTTCACGGAGCAAACCGGCTCGCAAGCAACTCCCTGCTCGAAGCGCTCGTCTTCGCATGGGAAGCAAGTATTGATATCCGCGAACAACTCCAGCAGCTGGAGAACAGTGTCGAATTTCCCGACTGGGACGATACCGGGACCGTAAACCCCGAAGAGTGGATCCTTGTTTCACACAACAAGCGCGAAGCCCAGCAGGTGATGAATGACTATGTCGGTATTGTACGCAGTGACCTTCGGCTTGCCAGAGCAAAAAGGAGAATGGATTTCCTTAAGGATGAAACTGAAGCTTACTATAAAAAGACAAAGATCACCACACAGATTCTGGAACTGAGAAACATCATCAAGGTCTCAAACCTTATCATTGAAGGGGCCATAAAGCGCCGTGAATCAAGAGGACTGCACTACACAACCGACTACCCCGGCAAGGACGACAAACACTTCCTCATCGACACCGTGCTGCGCTCTTTCTGATTGACATTGACACAGGCTCATCTATTAATCGTAGTGAGCGGTTTGAGTCCCTTCTACTTCACCTCCTGCCAATCCCTTGCATAGCGAAAATCAATACCTGGAGTGCGACCGGAAATCTTGGCGATAACCGGCATCATCCGCTTGTACTGGTTCCGTACAACCATCTTTCTCACACGATCATAAAACGGTTCATCCACCCCTTCTGTGAGAATAGCCGCTTTATCCATTCTCTTTTCAAGCATCTTGTAGAGCAGGAGATCAACCTCCTCGTAGCTGAAACCAAGATCATCCTCATCACTCTGCCCTTCCCAGAGGTCGGCGGATGGGGCTTTTTCAATAAGCGGTTCAGGAATACCAAGGTGGCGTGCGAGTCCTCTGACCTGGGTTTTATAGAGATCACCAAGAGGATTGATCGCTGAAGCCATGTCTCCGAACATGGTTCCGTAACCGAGGAGCAGCTCGGTTTTATTGCTTGTACCGGCAACAAGCCGTCCGTCTCTGGCCGATACATCATAGAGAAAAACCATACGGGTCCGGGCCATGATATTACCTCGCCGCAAAAGCTCGGTCTCCGGCACGGAGGAAAACAGTGCATCGACAACCGGCGTAATGGAAACCTCTTCCGAACGGATACCGAGCCTCCGGATCATGAGCTCAGCATGCTCAAGGCTCTCCGGACTGCTTGACCGGTAGGGCATCATGAGCGCCAGAACGTTTTCCCGACCAAGGGCGCGAACAGCAAGCTCACAGACAACCGCCGAATCAATACCGCCGGACAGACCGAGAACAACCGAACGGAACCCGAATTTGCGGATCTCGTTGGAAAGAAAAGCCTTGAGCATCTCCTCGACTATATGGTAGTTTAGATGGAGATCCTGAACCTTCATAATGGCACCCCGATTTATTTGTTCTCCCGTCATGTTCAGCGTCTGAGCCATTTTTCCGGATTCTGCTTGACACGACCCTTCCAGATCTCAAAATGCACCACAGAACCGCCCTCCGGCATCCTTCCGGAAAGCCCGACCATCTGCTGCGATTTTATCAGATCGTCCTTGGCCACACTCAGCTGACCGAGATTGGCATAGACGGTAAGATAGGATTTTGAATGACGGATAATAACAATGTTGCCGAATGTGGGCAGAAAGGCAATCTGGGCGACCCTGCCGCCGGAGACCGCCCTGACCTGGGTACTCGACGGTACGGAAATATCAATGCCGTTATTCGTGGTAACAATTTTCAGATCCCTGTCCTGAACCGATCCGAATCTCTGGGATACCACACCATTGCGCACAGGCCAGGGCAGAGAACCTGCTGCATTGTCGAAATCCGCCGAAACACGGTCAACATCAGAAGCGATCTCGGGCTGAGCGGGAACACTCTGCCTTTCCTGAACCGGAGGAAGCGGAGTCTCCGGCCTTTTTTTATCCTTTATGAAGACTGCGGGCTGCTCCGACAGTGGAGGAGGAGCAACACCTTTACGCTTCTTTGCTGCCATCCGTTCCGCCTGAAGCCGCCTGAGCGTCTGACGGTCAGCTTCAAGCCGGTTCAGCTCCACCCTGCGTGCCTCAAGACGCCTTGCTTCAAGACGCCTCGCCTCAATGATCTTCCGCCTCCGCTCATTTTCAGCCTCCACAGCCCGCTGTTCAGCCATAATCAGCGACTCAATCCTTGACTGCAGCTGCTGACGTTTTTTACGGACAACTTCGAGCTGGGCTGCATACTCCTGCTTGTTCTGCTTCAGCTTGACCAGTACAACCTCTTTCTCCTGTTTGCTTCTGGCCCAGGTTTTCAGCTGGTTCTCCTGCTCTTTTACCACTGCTGCTTTCTGGCGGTAGGTCTGCTCAAGTGCAACCCGGTTACTTTCGAGCGTAACGGCTGCCTGCTGCAGATCGTCAACATTACGGCGTACCGCGCGGGTAAAAAAACCCATGTATTGTGCCCGGACGATTGCGTCATTGACCGAACCCGAGGCAAAAAGACGCTCAACATCCCGGCGCCCCCCATACTTGTAAACAGAAACAGCTGTTCTTCTGAAATCGTCAGATACCCTGCCATATATCTGGCGATTACCCTGAAGTTCGACCTGGAGTCGATTGATATCCCGGTTAAGACGGTCAAGATAGTTCTGATTTTCAGTGATCATTTTTTCAAGCACAAGAATCTGGCGACGGATATTCTCCAGTGACTTGAGTGAGAGGGACTCCTGCTTTCTGGTTGAACTCAGTTTGAACTGGTACTCTTTCAACTGTCCTTTAAGCTCTCTGAGAGTCCGTTCAACCGATGAGCGCTCGGCCATGATCCTTGCGATCTCACTGTTTACCGGAGGTGCCGCAATCGAAGCAGTTGACATCATGACGGGAAAAGAGAACAGGAGGAGCAGAAAAGCGCATGCCCCCCTTCGTAACAGGCTGTAAAAAAAAGCGCGACTAACCATAAAACTCATAAAAAATCCCCGGACCGTAAAAATTCAAAGACTATTACCACAAACCTGTTAAAAAGAGCCATACCAAGCAGAGCATGAGGCCTCTGTTCAAGGTAAAGGATAAAATCTTTTCTTCGCAAAGGTCACAAGAAAAAAATAATTTGTTTTTCTTACGCTTAAATAATTAAATATCGGTTTTTTCATCAGCTACTACCACATGGACAAGCTTGTCATAAGAGGGGGCCGCCGGATCAGCGGCAGCGTATCTGCCTCGGGTTCAAAAAACAGCTCCCTGCCGATCATTGCATCAACACTGCTAAGCGGCAACGGGACATTTATTCTGCACCATATCCCCGATCTTCAGGATATCAAAACCTTTACGCAGCTCCTGCATCACCTTGGTGCTGAAACCTCTTTTTCCGGCAACACCCTGAACGTTACGACCGGAAACGTGACCAGTATCCTGGCGCCCTACGAACTGGTAAAAAAAATGAGAGCTTCGATCTATGTGCTCGGCCCGCTGCTTGCACGGTTCGGCCACGCAAGGGTATCCCTTCCGGGCGGATGCGCCTTCGGTCCCCGGCCTATCGACCTGCATCTGATGGCAATGGAAAAACTCGGCGCCCGTATCACCATAGAGACCGGCTTCATTGATGCCACTGCCCCTGGCGGAAAGCTGCACGGAGCCCATATTGATTTCCCTATCTCCTCGGTTGGAGCAACAGGCAATGCACTGATGGCAGCATCACTTGCCGAAGGGAGTACAACGATCAGCAATGCCGCTGCTGAACCGGAAATTGTGACGCTCTGCCATTTCCTCACGGCCATGGGAGCAACCATCAGGGGAACCGGAACAACCGAGCTTGAAATTGAGGGAAGCCAGTCACTTAATGCCGCAGAATTTCAGAATGCATTTGACCGGATTGAAGCAGGAACGCTTCTTGCTGCTGCGGCAATAACCGGAGGAGAGATCACGGTCAACGATGTTGAGCCGGAGCAGCTCAAATCGGTACTTAAAAAATTTGTCCACGCAGGCTGCACCGTTGAAACAACCGAGAACAGTGTCACCCTGAAAAGCAGCGGGATACTTATACCAACCGATATTACAGCCAAACCCTATCCGGCTTTTCCTACCGATATGCAGGCCCAGTGGATAGCCCTGATGACACAGGCTGAAGGGACCAGCCATATTACCGACAAGATCTATCATGAACGGTTCAACCATATCCCTGAACTGAACCGGCTTGGTGCCAATATCGAGATCCGCAAAAACCAGGCGGTGGTTCACGGACCAAGAACACTCTCCGGCACCAAAGTGATGTCAACCGATCTGAGGGCATCGGCAAGTCTGGTGCTTGCAGGGCTTGTTGCCAAAGGAACAACGGAGGTGCTGAGGGTCTACCATCTCGACCGGGGATACGAAAAAATCGAAGTGAAACTGAAGAGTCTCGGAGCCGATATCAGTCGTGAGAGCTATAAAGAGTTTTGATAAACGGAGAAAAAAGAGAAAAAGAGATTATTCTTTTGGATATTCAATCTCATGCATTATATTAACTGCCTCTAAAGCCAAGCAACGAGGGCCCTTAGCTCAGTTGGTCAGAGCAAGCGACTCATAATCGCTGGGTCGTAGGTTCAAGTCCTACAGGGCCCACGCAGTATGAAGAGCTGACAAAAATATTTACCTGGCGTGTTCGTCTAGTGGCCCAGGACATCGCCCTCTCAAGGCGAAGATCACGGGTTCGAATCCCGTACACGCTACCTCTCAATGAGACAAAAAAAGCACCCGTAGCTCAACTGGATAGAGTATCTGACTACGAATCAGACGGTTAGAGGTTCGACTCCTCTCGGGTGCACCAACTCTTCTCGCTGGCTGAACGGCTTTTCCTCCTATGCCGATGTTTGACCTTGCGTTTCTTCTTGCTCCCACATTTGCCATGTTTTTTCTGGGAGTGCTTCTGCGCCGCACATCCGTTCTTGATGACCGGGATGCCGACACACTCCTGAAGCTGGTATTCAACCTGACACTCCCGGCGCTCCTGCTCTCCGTGCTCCCCTCGGTCGAATTGAACAGCAAACTCCTGCTTGTCGCCCTTATCTCGACATTGATAATCCTCCTTACGCTCCCGGCTGCAATGCTTGCAGGAAAAGTTACCGGAATGAAGCCGCAAACATCCGCCGTACTGGTTTCCGGATCGATCATCATGAATCTCGGTTTCGTCATGCCCTTCGTCCAGTCATTTTACGGAGATGAGGGTCTTGCCCGGCTCTTCATCTTTGATATTCCCAATGGTTTGTCGGCCTATACCATTGCATGGGCGTTTGCATGCCGCTCTGGCAACAACCCTCAGCACTGCCTGAACGGCAAACTTTTCAAATCGCCGCCGCTTCTGGCACTCGTTCTGGCGCTCACGATGAATGCACTGTCGCTGCGTCCGGAACCGCTCACCGCCAAAATTCTCCTCACAACAGGCACGCTTACCATCCCGCTTGTTCTGCTCGCTCTTGGCGCCTCTTTCAGCATAAAAAAAGCAAATCCCCTCCATCTCGGAGTTGGCATAGCGCTACGGATGCTGCTCGGCCTCTCTCTCGGGCTCTGGCTCGCCGACCTGTTCAACATCTCCGGAGTTGACCGGGCCGTTGTGGTGCTCTGCGCTTCGGCTCCTGCGGGTTTCAACACCCTGACCTTTGCCTCGGTTGAAAAACTTGACCGCGAATATGCTGCATCACTGGTAGCCGCCTGCATGATTGCATCAATGGTGCTTATTCCGATCCTGCTCACCACGCTTTAGGATAGCTCGATTCATCTATTCCGGGACCTGATAGTGTCCATCGTTCACAAACTGCCGGAACTCACGACAATGAAAAGAGGTAGCATTCGAGAAAAAATAAAAAGTGAATTGGAAAAACTTTTTTTTTAAATATATTCACATCGCTACTGAGGAGTGGCCAAATTGGTAAGGCACCTGATTCTGGATCAGGCAATTCCAGGTTCGAGTCCTGGCTCCTCAGCAAAAAAGAAAAAAAGACACAGTTGTTTGGCTGTGTCTTTTTTTTTGCCCCCGCCTATCAATAAAAAAACCGAATCAGGGAAAAGCGCACCCATTTTCAGCAGGGCAAAAAAAAAGAGACAGAACTTTCATTCTGTCTCTTTATAAGAAACCGGGTTAGCGGAAACTTATTTTGCTGCAGGTGCTGCTGGTGCTGCCTCTGCTGCTGGTGCTGCAGGTGCTGCTTCTGCTGCAGGTGCTGCTGGTGCTGCCTCTGCTGCAGGTGCTGCAGGTGCTGCTTCAGCTGCAGGTGCTTCTACAGGAGCTTCTGCTTTTTTAGCGCAGCCGACAAATGAAACTGTGCTTGCAAGGAATAAGAAAATGAAAAGTTTTTTCATTGCTGGATTGTTGTTTTGTTGTTTGATAATTGACAGCTTCTTCAGCTCACTAATATTAAAAAAAAACAGCGAGTTTTCAAAAGCCCACTGTATGGCGGAATATGCAAAATTTTCCATATCCCGCCATAATAAATGTTTTTTTTAGTCAACAAGCAACTCCAATTCTGCTTTTTCGAGCTTGTCGAAGTTCAGATAACGATAAATGTTCTCTGCTTTTGAGCCGGAAAGATGCCTGCTGAAAATTTCCAGATACTCATCCTTGTTCGGCAGATGACCAAGCAGCGCACACACCGCAGCAAGTTCAGCCGAACCGAGATAAACCTGAGCACCGGTACCCATTCTGTTATCAAAGTTCCGGGTGCTGGTGGAAAAAACAACCGCATTGTCAGCTACCCTTGCCTGATTACCCATGCAGAGTGAGCATCCCGGAATCTCGATACGGGCTCCTGCTGCACCGAAAATGGCATAATAGCCCTCTTCGATCAGTTTTTTCATATCCATCTTCGTGGGCGGCACAATCCAGAGTTTGGCCGAAGCGACACCCTTGCCCCTGAATACTTCACCAAGAGCACGGAAATGGCCGATGTTGGTCATACAGCTCCCGACAAACACCTCGTCAATAACCTTGGGCCGTTTTTCATCACGAAGCACTTCACTGAGCGTCATGACGTCATCGGGATCGTTCGGACAGGCAAGAATCGGTTCAGTGATCGCACTCATATCGATTTCAATCACCTCTGCGTACTCTGCATCGGCATCAGGCTCAAGAAGCGTCGGATTCTTCAGCCAATCCTGCATTTTACCGATACGGCGGCGCAGGGTATCAGCATCGCCATACCCCTCCTTGATCATCTGCTCAAGCAGCTCGATATTCGAACTGAGATATTCGATAACCGGAGCCTTGTCAAGACGGACCGTACAGGCGGCGGCACTCCGCTCGGCAGAGGCATCACTCAGCTCGAAAGCCTGCTCAACCTTGAGATCCGGCAGCCCTTCAATTTCAAGTATACGACCGGCAAAAACATTCTTCTTGCCCTTCTTCTCAACCGTCAGCAACCCTTTTTTCATGGCAACCCAGGGTATCGCATTGACAAGATCCCTCAGGGTAATGCCATTCTGAAGCTTGCCGGTAAAGCGAACAAGCACGGACTCGGGCACATTGAGCGGCATGGTACCGGTAACACCGGCAAACGCCACAAGACCCGATCCGCCGGGGAATGAGATACCGATAGGAAACCGGGTGTGGGAATCGGCACCGGTACCGAGTGTATCCGGCAGCACCATGCGGTTCAGCCATGTATGGATAACGCCGTCACCGGGTTTGAGCGAAACGCCTCCCCTGCTCATGATAAAGAAGGGAAGATTTCTGTGCAGGGTAATATCTGAAGGCTTCGGATAGGCAGAGGTATGGCAGAAGCTCTGCATGACAAGGTCGGCGCTGAAGCTCAATGCGGCAAACTCCTTGACCTCATCACGGGTCATTGCTCCGGTGGTATCCTGTGAACCGACCGTGAGCGTTTCAGCTTCCACATACATACCCGGTCGCACACCGGCAAGCCCGCAGGCCTTGCCGATCATTTTCTGGGCAAGCGTGTAGCCTTTTCCGGTATCTGCCGGCTGTTCCGGACGCTGGAAGAGGTTCTCTTCGCCAAGACCGAGAGTTTTTCTCGCTTTTCTGGTCAGGTTTCTGCCGATGATCAGGGGAATACGTCCGCCGGCACGAACCTCGTCAGCAAGTGTGTTCGGGGTAAGTTCGAAACGGGCGATAACCTCCCCGTTCTTCTCGATTTTACCTGCAAAAGGATAGAGGTCGATAACATCTCCCGTCTCCATTGCCGAGACGTCCGCCTGGACCGGTAATGCACCGGAATCCTCGGCGGTATTGAAAAAGATCGGCGCGATAATTCCGCCGATAACCACACCGCCGGTACGCTTGTTCGGCACTGCTGGAATATCGGTACCCATATGCCACTGAACCGAGTTGATGCCTGATTTGCGGCTTGACCCGGTACCGACAACATCACCGACATAGGCAAGCGGATGACCTTTTGTTTTCAGTTGTGCAATGGTGCCGATCGGATCACTCATCTTTGAACCGAGCATGCAGAGCGCATGAAGCGGAATATCACTGCGGGTAAAGGCTTCACTGGCTGGCGAAAGGTCATCGGTGTTGGTTTCACCCGGCACCTTGTAGACCGTCAGGGTAATTTTTTCAGAAATAGCAGGCCGCGAAGAGAACCACTCCCCTGCCGCCCATGATTCAAGCACTTCACGTGCATATTTGTTGGTTTTTGACTGGCTGACAACATCATCAAATGCATCATAGACGAGCAGTGTCTTTTTCAGCATTTCGGATGCAGCTTCGCAGATGGCCGGATTGCTGTTGCTGAGGGCATCAATGAGAGGCTTGACATTGTATCCTCCGAGCATGGTACCGAGAATCCTTATCGCTTCCACGCTGTCGATCACGATACAGGAAATTTCCCCCTTGACAATACCATCAAGAAATGCGGCTTTTTCCAATGCAGCATCATCAACTCCGGGGCTGATATGTTCAAGGAACAACTCCAGCAGATACTCCTTTTCCTGAACGGGATTCTGCTGCAGAAGAGCATTAAGCGAACGGGTCTGTTCCGCGGTTAACGGCAACGGGGGGATGCCGAGCTTCGCTCTCTCTTCAGTATGGGCGCGGTATTGTTCAACAAGACTCATAAGGTCAATCTCCTGATGTTATGTGTGTGTAAAACTAATTGACTGTAAATAAAAAAGGCAGGGAAAACGCACTTGCGAATGCGCAATAGGCAAAGGTATTAAAATACCATACAAGCCATGTAAAAACAAAATAACCGGCACGTCGCGGCGCACTGAGCTCCGAAATTCCTAAGCCGGAAGAGCAGTTTAAGCTCGTTTCTTAAAGTGAGAATGAAAAACCGCTGCGTTTCATGAAAATAAATTATCAGTGCAACGCTATTAATTGTCGTGAGAAGCCCGAGAACAAGGCGGCCGGAGCGCAGAAACCGGAGTGTACACATCGTACATGAGGATTGCGAGCACCGCCTGACGCAGTAATCGGGTTTCGGAACAAATTAATAGCGATGCACTTCAGACAATCAGCATACTGTCCCCGTAACTGAGAAAAAAATAGCCCTCTTCGAGCGCTGACTGGTAGGCCCTTTTAAGATGCCCGGCACCTGCAAATGCCGCCGTAAGCATAAGAACGGTAGAACGGGGTGCATGGAAATTGGTCAACAGTGCATCGATAACCTGAAAACTGTAACCCGGAAAAATAAAAATATCAGCCTCTCCGGTAATCGGAGCATCACCTGCCCGGCATGACGATCTGACAATACGCCCGGCGGCATGTTCAAGCGCCCTGGTCACCGTCGTTCCAACCGCTACAATCCTGCCGCCTGCCGCTTTCACCTTCCGGATTTTCTCAACAGTCTCTGCAGAAATCGAGTAGTACTCCCGATGCATGACATGCTCCCTGAGCGATTCCACCCTGATGGGAAGAAAGGTGCCAAG
The DNA here is from genome assembly GCF_011601315.1 of Candidatus Chlorobium masyuteum. Taxonomy (NCBI): domain Bacteria; kingdom Pseudomonadati; phylum Chlorobiota; class Chlorobiia; order Chlorobiales; family Chlorobiaceae; genus Chlorobium; species Candidatus Chlorobium masyuteum. Next base: position 186,880 of record NZ_JAAORA010000004.1, read on the forward strand.
ACCGACATGCAGCGTAACAGAGGCGATAGCAACACCTTTCAATCGAATGTTCTGAAGAAGCGCCGGCGTCATATTCAGGGAGGCGGTCGGAGCGGCAACCGAGCCGGGAAGTTCTGCAAACACCGTCTGGTATCGTTCCCTGTCAACCTCTTCAGCATCCCGTTTGAGATAGGGAGGAATGGGTACTGCTCCGAAACGCTCAAAAAAATCCCGGATTGATCCTCTCTGGCTACCCCCCCGAAACTCGATGCGGGCAATTCCATCATCGACAATATCCGAAACCAGCAGCTCCTCGTCATGCGCAACCAGCGTATCTCCTTTTTTCAGCTTCCCCCGGTAAAGCACCCGGTCCTGATCGGCCTGATGTTTTTCAAGCAGCATCAGCTCTATTTTTGCGCCGGTCTGCTTCAAGGCATGAAGGCGAGCCCGTACAACCTTTGTGTTGTTCAGCACCAGGAGGTCTCCGGGTTCAAGAAATTCATCCAGAGCGGCATACCATGCATGCCTGAGCGCGCCCGAAGCCCGATCAACAACAAGCATACGGGTTGAACCGCGCTCCTCCGGGGGGTAACAGGCGATCTTCTCTTCGGGCAGGTCGTAATCAAAATCAGAAGCTCTCATAACGTCCTCAATCTTGCCCGGACAGCCTCTGCATGAGCCTGCAACCCCTCATGATCGGCAAATGCGGCAATTTTCTCTCCGCACCCCAGCAGCTGCTGCTTTGAGTAGGCAATAATTGAGGTGTGCTTGATGAAGTCGCGCACCGACAGGGGAGAGAAAAACCGTGCTGTGCCGTTGGTAGGAAGGGTATGGTTCGGCCCGGCGTAGTAGTCTCCAACGGTTTCACAGGAGTACCCACCCATGAATATCGCACCGGCATGATGAATCAGTGGCAGAATATCCCAAGGGTGCTCCACATGCAGCTCCAGATGCTCCGGGGCAATCATGTCCGATACCGTGCAGGCCTCTTCAAGCGAATCAACAACAACAATGGCACCGTTCTCCATGAGGGCGGATGCAATAATATCCTTGCGAAGCATGGAGGGGAGACGCTCATCTGCACATCGCCGCACAGCCTCAGCGAGCGCTTCAGAGGGAGTAATCAAAACCGCTGAAGCATCGGGATCATGCTCCGCCTGGGCGAACAGGTCAAGAACAATAAATTCGGGATTGGCTGACGCATCAGCAATAACAACCACTTCGGAGGGGCCGGCAATACTGTCGATGGCAACATGACCGAACACCTGTTTTTTGGCGAGCGCCACATATTTATTACCCGGACCGGTAATGATATCAACTTTCGGAACCGTTTCGGTGCCGTAGGCAAACGCGGCTACGGCCTGGGCCCCGCCAAGCTTGTAGACCGAATCAATACCCGCCACAGCGGCTGCGGCAAGAATATGCGGGCTCACCGCTCCCGACGGGTCACAGGGTGTTGTCATAAAAATCTCCTTCACTCCGGCAACCTTTGCCGGCGCTGCATTCATGAGCAGCGATGAGGGGTAGGAGGCTTTTCCGCCAGGTACATAGAGCAGGGCCTTTTGCATGGCCGTCACCCGCTGGCCGAGAAGCACACCTCCCTCACTCTCATAAAAAAAACTCTTTTCCACCTCATGCTCATGAAAGCGCAGAATGTTGCTGTAGGCCTCCCTGAGGACGGCAAGAAATCCAGGATCTGCCTTCCGGTATGCCTCCTCTATGGCTTCGGGAGAAACTTTCATCTCCGAAAGCCGTACACCCTGGAACTGTTCGGTATAGTCAAGCACGGCACTATCACCATGGTGAAGAACACGCTGCAGAATTTCATCAACGGCAGACTGAACTGCAGGGTCAAAAGCAACACTGCGGGTCAACTGTTTTTTCAGGGCTGAACGCTCTTCAGCAAAACGATATATGGGCAGCACTTCTCGGGGATTTATGGTTTTTCGGGTAACAAGAATTTCAACATCATAATGTACTCAATAACCGTATTTATAGAAACCCTGCATCAGAACTGCACTCCCAGTAAAAAATCACGAAAAAAAGCACCGTTAAGAGGCTCTTTTGATTTGAAAAAAAAGTTCCATTAACTACCTTAAGAGTTCAGTTGAAACCTTGGACGGAAGCATGAACAGGCGTTCATCCAAGCCACTAAGATCCCACTTTCAGAACTATGATAACATGAGCTTTTTCAGCAGTCTGTTCAGAGATATCGCCATTGATCTCGGAACAGCAAATACACTGATTTTTATTCGCGATAAAGGAGTTGTTTTAAACGAGCCCTCAATTGTTGCCCGTGAACGCAATACAGGAAAGGTTGTCGCCATCGGGCAGGAAGCCCTTCTCATGCATGAGAAAACCCATCCCGGCATTGTCACCATCCGTCCGCTTGCCAATGGAGTAATCGCAGACTATGAGGCCACGGAAGAGCTGATCAAGGGATTGATCAATAAAACAAAGAGCCAGTTCTCCTTCGGCATCCGCCGCATGGTCATCGGCATACCCTCAGGCATCACCGAAGTTGAAAAAAGAGCCGTACGCGACTCGGCAGAACATGTCGGAGCAAAAGAGGTCTATCTGGTGGCCGAGCCGATGGCGGCGGCAATCGGCATCGGTCTTGACGTCAAGGAGCCCATGGGCAACATGATTGTTGATATCGGTGGCGGTACAACGGAAATCGCGGTTATATCACTCGGAGGCATCGCATCGGGCGAATCACTGAGGGTAGCCGGTACCGACATCACCAACTCGATTGTCCGGCACTTCCGCAAGGCATATAACCTGGCCATCGGCGAACGCACAGCCGAAGATGTCAAAATCAAGATTGCCTCTGCCTATAAACTCGAAAAGGAGCTGACGATGAATGTCAGGGGCAGAAACCTTGTCACCGCACTGCCCGAAGAGCGCGAGGTCAACTCATCGACCATCAGGGAGGCTATCGCTACGCCGATCAACCAGATCATCACCTCGATCAAGAAAAGCCTTGAGGTCACCAAACCTGAACTCTCGGCCGACATTCTCGATCGAGGCCTCTTTCTTGCCGGCGGTGGCGCACTCATCAAGGGGTTGGACAAAAAAATCAACGAGGAGACCAAACTTGCCGTCCATATCAGCGAAGACCCGCTGACCGCAGTGGCAAGAGGTACCGGCGAGGTTCTTGAAAACCTTGAAAAGTACCGTACCGTCCTGCTCTCTACAAAACGCTACTGATATTCACCGTGTTAAACAAAAAGCCCCGACAGACCGGGGCTTTTTTGTTCATAACAGTCGGCAATGTATTGTGCAAAAGGCGGATGGAGCGCAGCTACCGGAATGTACACGCAGTACATGAGGATTGCGAGCACCACCCAACGAAGTAATCGGACGGCGGAACAAATTTATAGCGGGGTCTCTTCGATCAGCTTGATGTAATACCGCTCATACTCCTCAACAAGCCGCGCTGTTTCATACCGCTTTGCCTGCGCTACGCAGGCTTCTGAACACTCAAGCCAGTGCGTGCTGTCAGTAAGCAGGAGCAGCGATTTTTCAGTCATGGCCGCAATATCTCCGGGCGCGAGCAGGTAACCATGTCTGCCGGGCAGAATAAACTCCGGAAATCCGCCCGCCATGGTAGCCACAACCGGAACACCGCAGGCCATTGCTTCAAGGGCTGCAAGCCCGAATGATTCAGCATTGCTCGGCATCAGCATGAGATCGGCCATGGAGAGCAGCGGCACAATATCGTCCAGCTTGCCGAGAAAGCGTACCCGGTCGTTTATTCCAAACTGCCGAACCAGCTCCTCGGCCCCGCTGCGCTCCGGTCCGTCACCGACAAGCAAAAGCGTTGCATCAATTTGACGGCTCACACCATGAAAAATCCGGATGATATCACCGATGCATTTCACCGGCCTGAAATTGGAGATATGAATAACAATCTTTTCATCGCCGATGCCAAGCTGTTCGCGGAGCTCAGCCCTCGGCGAGCGGAAAAAATATGAGGTATCAACAAAATTCGAAATAACGGTTACCTCCCGCTTCGGACTGAACATCCTGACGGTCTCATCTCTCAGGTAACCCGAAACAGCAGTCACCCCGTCAGACTTGTTGATGGCCAGCCGCACAACATCCTGCATCCCCCGGTCCGCCCCGACAACCGTTATATCGGTGCCGTGCAGCGTAGTAGCAAGCCTGAAACACTTCGAACTGCTGCACTTGTCCTCAAGCATCTGGCGGGCAAGCATGGCACTCATGGCATGGGGAATGGCATAATGGGCATGCACCACATCAAGATTTTCAAACCGGGCAACCTGTGCGATTTTCGAAGCAAGCGCCAGCGGGTAGAAAGAGTTCTCAAAAAGCGGATAGTGCATCTCTTCAACCTCATGGTAGAAGATATTCTTCGAAAACGTGCCGAGCCTGAACGGGAGCGACTGGCTGAAAAAATGAATCGTGTGCCCCTTTGCGGCAAGAGCCTTGCCCAGCTCGGCGGCAATTGCGCCGCTGCCGCCGTAGGTGGGATGACATAATATTCCGATTTTCATTCGTGCTGGTTTATGGTGTGTATTTCAAATATACCTCTAAAAGAAGGTAATAGTTGCATATGCCGCCGCAAGCATTTGCCTTTGGGGCCGTCAGTTCAAAACAAAGAGTGTTCACTGCATTATGGAAACCCCCTGCCTCGCTCAAAGATTTACAGGCTATGCAGCGCAGGCTGAGCGCCAGTTAAAAGCCTCATCCGCTCAAAAAGTGCTTTAAATTTTTACAATACCGTAACACAGCCGGTCTGGATTGCAAATCCAATAATGCTTATTTACAAAGGAGCGGCAATTCTCTTTTATTCCCTGAAACAAGGAGTGCAATGAGCAGCGTTAAACCCTTTAAAATCATCATAGAGTGGAATGATCAGGAAGATTTTAATTTCAGTTGCGATTACGACCATCCTGATTCAGAAAAAGCGAGAATAATCAGCCCTGTGCATGCGATGCTCAGCTTCCCGGTCATGGCAGAAGCAATGGGCAATGTTCTCAAAAAACTGAGAAAAGATCCCATTTCATTCCCTCTTTTTCTTGTCAATCTCGCCTTCAATCACCGCAGTCTGCTCGATGAAATTGACCAATTGCTGCAGCAGCTTCACCATCATCTCGAAAATGAGCAAGGATCGGGCACATTTTGCTGTCACATCTCCTCAAAGAAACGCCTGCCCCTGTAACCGCTTGTGTGATCACCGCGAAAAAATGGTTTTTCGGAGATCACGGGAAGATTTAACAGAGTGTTAACAATTCTGTTGTAGCAGGTTTACTACCTTTCGATTCACCTTGACCCTGATTCGTCTCCCTCCTGCACACAAAATCGGAGAGTACGATACGTTTGCATGAAACTGCTCGAGTTTAAACAAGTAATGTCTGTTAAAAAATAATTTTATACGGAGATACGACCGTGTCATTTGTTCCAAAAAAAGTTTTTTTCACCAAAGGTGTTGGACGTCATAAAGAGTATCTCTCTTCATTCGAGCTTGCCCTGAGAGAAGCCAAAATCGAGAAATGCAATCTGGTCACTGTTTCAAGTATTTTCCCTCCTCACTGTGAACGCATCAGCGTTGAAGAGGGTCTGAAACTGCTCTCTCCCGGTCAGATCACCTTTGCCGTCATGGCTCGCAACTCAACCAATGAGTACAACCGTCTTATCGCTTCTTCAGTCGGGGTAGCCATTCCTGCCGATGACGCACAATACGGCTACCTCTCTGAACACCATCCTTTCGGAGAATCTGCCGAACAGTCCGGAGAATATGCTGAAGATCTGGCAGCAACCATGCTGGCCACAACCCTCGGAATCGAGTTTGATCCGAACAAGGATTGGGATGAACGCGAGGGTATCTACAAGATGAGCGGCAAGATCATCAACTCCTACAATATCACCCAGGCGGCCGAAGGTGAAAACGGTCTCTGGACAACAGTCATTTCATGCGCAGTTCTTCTGCCATAACAGCTTTACTGAAAGGGCAAACCCGTTCTTATTTTATGAACAAACCATCAAGGAGACTGGACTGTTTATTGGTAACGCTGAATTTGTTGCCGTTGGTATCCCTGATGGTATCAATCTCTCTCTTTTCGCAGGAAATAATCGGTGCTCCCGCACTCAAACCCTCTGCAACAGCTCCACCCCGCTATCTGTTTCTCTTTATCGGCGACGGAATGGGACCAGCACAGATTAAACTCGCTGACGCAGTGCTTGACAGTCAGCACACCCTGACGATGAACTCTTTTCCTGTGTTTGGCCTGGCTACGACACATGCCGAAAACCGTTATATCACTGATTCCGGAGCTGCAAGCACTGCGCTTGCGACCGGAAAGAAAACAACCGTCGGCACCATTTCCATGGCAGGCAATCACCTCGACACGCTTATAACCATAGCAGAAATGGCTAAAGCGAAGGGAATGAAAACAGGAATTGTGTCAAGCGTAGGCATTAATGATGCAACCCCTGCCTGCTTTTATGCCCACACCCCGTCCCGCAGCAACAGTTATGATATTGCCGTGCAGATGGCTTCGAGCGGGTTTGACTATTTTGGAGGCGGGTATGCCGAAGGTAATCTCCCGGAAAACCGTCAAAAAGCACATACCTTCAAGGGTGATATTGCCGAACGCATGCGATCGGCAAAGTATCTCATCACGCGTAACCGCAATGAGCTGCAGAAGGTAAAGCCGGGAATCCGTTGCTGGGCATACACAGGCTATGATGCAAAAGCCGCCATGGATTATGCCATGGACCGGAACCAGGAAAACATTTCTCTTGAAGAGTTTACGCGGGAGGGTATTCGGCTGCTTGATAACCCTCGCGGTTTTTTTATGATGGTTGAGGGAGGAAAAATCGACTGGGCATGCCATGCCAATGATGCCGCCGCTGCAGCTCACGATGTAAAGGCTTTTGATAATGCAATTGCAAAAGCTGTTGCATTTTACCGTCGTCATCCGAAGGAAACCCTGATTATTGTTACCTCCGATCATGAATGTGGCGGCCTCTCGCTCGGCAACAGAGCAAATGGTTACGACACCCGCCTCAGCCTGCTGCGCCGTCAGAAAATCTCGCAGCAGCGCTTCTCGGAAAAAGTTTCATCATGGAAAAAAAGTGGCACTGTTACCTTTCCAATGGCAATTGACAGTGTCAATACCTATTACGGCTTGAGTATGAAGGATGCGGACTCAACACTTGCCATCACTCCAGCGAACTACAGAACCCTTGAAGAGGCATACACAACAACCATAAAACCGGAATCAACGGACAGTTTTTCATCGGCTGTAACCGGAATGCTGAATCTGAGAGCAGGAATCGGATGGTCAAGCAACGCTCATACGGCTATTCCGGTACAGGTTTTCGCAATAGGAAGGGGTGCAGAACGCTTCAGGGGCTTTTACGACAATACCGATATTGCAAAAAAAATTATGCAGATCGCAGAACTGCAAAAAGATGCCCCCTCCCGGATTAATCAAGTAAAATAGGCACCGCTTAATATTATCTGAACCGTTATGCTGACCGCAGAAAACGAAACCAAAGCCGTCCTTCCGGATTTTTTCGACCCCGGATATTATATCAACAGAGAGCTGAGCTGGATTTATTTCAACCAGAGAGTGCTGGAGGAGGCTCTCCGATCTGAACTCCACCCCGTTCTGGAACGGGTAAAATTCATCTCAATCTTCAGTTCAAATCTTGATGAATATTTCATGATCCGGGTTGCAGGCATAGAAGACCAGTATGATGCCGGTGTTCAGGAGCGTACCGTCGATGGTTATACTCCTGCCGAGCAGCTTGAGAAGATTCGCAGGATGGTGATTCAGCAGCTCAAGCTCAGGAATGACTGTTTATCTAATGATCTCATGCCTGCCATGCAGCGTGAGGGCATAGCGATCCTCCGTTTTTCGGAACTCACGAATACACAGAAAAAATCACTCCGGGCATATTTCCACAGGGAGATCTTCCCTGTACTTACACCTTTGGCCTTCGATACAGGGCATCCATTCCCCTTCATGTCGAATCTCTCACTTAATCTTGCCATTGAGCTCGAAGATGAGAGCACCCTCGCCCGGAAATTTGCGAGAGTAAAAGTTCCAAGCATTTTGCCGCGTCTGATCCGGCTCAATAATATCGAGGGATTTCCCGGTAGTGATCATAACTGTTCGGTCATACAGTTCATCTGGCTGGAGGATCTCATTGAAAATAATCTCGGCGAACTGTTTCCGAAGATGCGGATCATCAAGTCCCATCTTTTCAGAGTGATCAGAAATGCTGATATCGAAATCGAGGAGGATGAAGCCGGAGATCTCCTCGAAACCATCGAGCAGGGTATTCTGTCACGACGCTACGGAAAGGTCGTCCGTCTTGACATCACACCGGACATGCCGCTTGGAATTAGAAAGCTGCTTATGAAAAATCTCGGGGTAACCCAAAGAAACGTCTATGAAATTGACGGTGTGCTTGGTATGGGAGCACTTCTCGAACTTCTGAAAATAGATCGTCCTGAACTGAAAGATGATCCCTTTGTACCAAACAACCCTATTGAAGAAGAGTACGGCCAGAATATTTTCCGCGCAATAAACACAAAAGATCACTTGCTTTACCATCCATACGACTCCTTTCAGCCTGTAGTCGATTTAATTTCGAAGGCTGCGGCTGATCCTGATGTCCTGTCAATCAAGCAGACTCTTTACCGGGTAGGAAGCAACTCTCCTGTCGTCAAGGCCCTGATGAGGGCCGCTGAGGCCGGCAAACAGGTGGCGGTGCTCGTAGAACTCAAGGCAAGATTCGACGAAGAGAACAACATTGTATGGGCACGGGCGCTCGAAGATGTTGGCGTTCATGTCTGTTATGGTCTGCCGGGCCTTAAAATCCACGCAAAACTCACCATGATTGTGCGCCGGGAGCAGCAAAAACTCAAACACTATCTGCATCTCGGTACAGGCAATTATAATCCGGCTACGGGTAAGGTCTATACCGATTACAGCCTCTTTACCACCAATGAGGCGCTTGCCAACGACGTAGCTGAACTGTTCAATGCTCTGACCGGATATTCAAAACATACCGGGTACTTAAAACTGCTGGTATCTCCGATCAATACGAGAAAGAGAGTTATCGAAATGATTGAAAGGGAATCAGCATGGAGCCAAAAATCAGAGAATGGCCGTATCATCATGAAAATGAATGCACTCGTGGACGCCAAAACCATCAGGGCACTCTATAAAGCATCCTGTAAAGGGGTAAAAATCGAGCTGATTGTAAGGGGGGTATGCTGCCTTAAACCCGGAATACCCGAAGTAAGTGAAAATATCAGGGTTATCAGTGTTATCGGGAGATTTCTTGAACACAGCAGAGCTTACTACTTCCATAATGGCGGAGATCCGGAACTCTATCTCGGCAGCGCTGATATCATGCCAAGAAACCTCGACGAGAGAATTGAAACACTCTTTCCGGTTTTTGATAACACCTGCATCAGCAGGGTAAAATCGGACCTTGACCTTATCATAAGCGACAATGTCAAGGCCTGGATAATGAACCCTGAGGGGACCTACTCAATGATTGAGAGCAAAGTACCGGCAATAAACAGTCAGGCTCTTTTTTTAAGCCGATCCTCAAGGAATAAAACGTCAAATTAAGGCATTACAAAAAAACCTTTTGCTGAAAAGAGATCAGCGTTCCAATCAGTATGCTTCAAAACCCCGGCGTTATAGAATTACAAGCCCAGCTCTTTGCACAGAATTCCATTACCGAGAGTTCCCTGACTTCAGGCCCCAATCAATATTTCGTGTTTTATACTCATTATAGTCTGGCAGCAGGCGATTGTACTCCCCCTCCATCAAAGGGGATGAAATCATAAAATCAGCAGTAGCACGATTGCAGGCAATCGGAATGTTCCACACAACGGCCATACGCAAAAGTGCCTTCACGTCAGGATCGTGGGGTTGCGGTTCCAATGGATCCCAAAAAAAAATCAGAAAATCTATTTCGTTATTGACAATTTTTGCGCCTATTTGCTGATCCCCACCCAAAGGTCCGCTCTGAAGTTTTTTAATCTTCAACCCTAACTGTTTTCCAAGTGTTTCGCCCGTCGTTCCCGTGGCATAAACCTCATGATGAGCCAGAAGATCTCTGTTATACATCGCCCATTCAAGTAAATCCCGTTTCTTGTTATCGTGAGCAACAAGAGCGATTTTTTTATCCTGTACCATAACAATTTTGTTCTGCGACATACGGCAATATCCTTTGCTTGAAAAAATTCCAGCTAAAAAGGCCTTCTCATCTGGCACGGCTTTATAACCCGGGGATGGTGTGCTCTATCCCTGCTTTTCACGGACATTCAAAGCCTGAAGTTTGTTGCCTCTCGCTTCAAGTTCAAAATCCACCTCAGCATCCTGATTCAAAAACCTGAATTTCTCTTCAGAAACAATGTTCGAGAAGTGAACAAAAATATCTCCTCCTCCATTCGGATTGAGAATGAAGCCAAATCCTTTTCGGACGTCGAACCATTTAACTTTACCGTTTACCACGGGTATATATTTTCGGATAACGACTCAGCGAAGCCCCGTTACTTCCGGGTTATTGATTACAGATTACAACCTCAGTTTCTTTCAATGTACGCTCCATCGTATGGAGGAAGTATTACGGGAGTGTCACAAGATTGTGAACACTTCACATGAAAACATGGATCGCACTTGACCAATCCACAAACAGCATGATTTGTCGGAAGTGAGGCAAAAAAGCAAATCTCTTTTGAGTTAAAATTACGCCGGAAATGTTACGGGTTTATTAAGGAATGGTTGCGGAATTGAAAACTATTCCAGGCAGAGAACAGGCGCACTCTGCTTAATCAGAAAAGTTTACGATCTTCTGCTATCACGGAGAGATGCACAATTGAGAAGACTTTCCGGAAATACCGGGTTACTCAAAATAATTCCTCAACACCATAATTTTGGCGCTCAATCATCAAGCGCATTAACCATGAAATCAATTCAGGTATACCCCCTGTTTGTATTGACGAAAGTTCTGTGTGCTAAACCGCCCCGATCTTTATAAAAATGCTGCGAGTTTAAATATTAAAACAAACGCTATGTCGAATCCATTGCTTCTTGTTGTTGAAGACGACCGGAATCTCTCAAAGCTCCTGGAATTCAATCTTGAGCGGGCTGGATATGCATGCAATATTTCTGAAAGTGGAGAAAACGCTTTTGAGCAGCTTTCCCGAAAATGTTTTGATCTTATTCTGCTCGATATCATGCTTCCAGGCATGAACGGATTTGAGCTTTGTCAGAAAATCAAACAGCATCAGATATACAAAGATATTCCAATCATCATGCTGACGGCAAAAGGGGAAGAGATCGACAGAGTCCTCGGTTTTGAACTTGGTATTGATGACTATGTTGTCAAACCGTTCAGCCCCCGTGAACTGAACCTTCGAATACGGGCGGTGCTGAAAAGGGATAGAAGAACGTCTGCTAAAATGCAGGAAATCCTGAATGGAGATGGTATAGTTATTGACCTTTCACGGCACAGAGTTACTTCGGATCAACGTGAACTGGAACTGACTCTCATGGAGTTCAAACTTCTCGTTGCACTGCTCAAAAGAAAGGGCGAGGCACAATCGCGAGAGACGCTGCTCAGCGATGTATGGGATGTAGACAGAAACATAAACACCAGAACTATTGATACCCATATTACAAGGCTCAGAGAAAAGCTTGGAGAAAAGGGCAATCTGATCAAGACACTGCGGGGAATAGGCTACAAGTTTGAAGGGGAAAAAGAGTAACGCCTGATTCATGATACTAATTCGGTTAATGCTGCATCATGAATGATCTGGCGGTGCAGGGGGATGCGCACTTCAGGCCGGAGATGATAAGGATAAAAGGCTCCTTCCAGGAGCTCATGGTTCAGAAATATAAGCTCATCTTCAACAACTACCCTGTAGGCAATGATCAGCAGCGAACCATACTTTTCCACTTCACGTTGATAGACACCGATCAACCGGTCAATCTTTCCGGAAAGTGAAGTCTCTTCCTTAAGCTCCCGCAGGCATGCTTCATGAGCTTCCTCTCCGGCCTCAAGAAATCCACCCGGAAGAGCCCATTCATTACATGCGGGTTCATGGGCTCGCCGGACTATAAGAAGTTCGTCTTTGCTGTTGACAACATAAGCTAAAGCTGCCGGAACAGGATTGATATAATGCACCCATGAACATGACAGGCAAATCTTCCGTTCATGCCCATTGATCATGGACCATTCCAGTGTTTTACTGCATACCGGACAGAATGAAAATGGCTTCACCATCTCTGCATTAAATTGTTGCACAAGCAATACCAGGTAAACAAAACGGCAACTGCAACCTTTACACGTTTATAGAGCCTCCGGAATCACAAGAAGCCGTACCGGGCAGGAACAGCTTCTTGTGATTGGATGATTTTTTATTCGAACAGAACGCTTTGATAGCGGCTCAATGGATATTGACAAATCCTGATTCGCTGATCAGGCGTTTGCCCTCTTCGGTTTTGGCCAGGTCGATGAACTGCCTGACTGCACCGGTCGGCTGACCGTTGGTGTACATGAAGAGCGGGCGGTGAATCGGGTAGGTACCGTTTT